>CALJVK010000001.1 GCA_937773465.1 uncultured Flavobacteriaceae bacterium
CCATCCTTTCCTGAGATTCATTACCTATAATCTCTTTATCCGATAAAGTTGGGTCTCCAACAGGGAGCATGTCTAAATTTATTTCTCCACCAACTTCTTCTACTAATTCTGAAAGACAATTAAGATGTCCACCTGCACCATGATCATGAATTGAAACGATAGAATTATTATTACTTTCAACCATGCCTCGAATTGCATTTGCAACTCTTTTTTGCATTTCAGGATTTGATCTTTGTACAGCATTTAATTCTATTCCTTTTGAAAACTCCCCTGTGTCAGCAGATGAAACTGCAGCTCCACCCATTCCAATTCTATAATTGTCTCCTCCTAATACAATGATTTTATCGCCCTCACTAGGAGTATCTTTAATTGCTTGATTAGACAATCCAAACCCAATTCCTCCAGCTTGCATTATAACTTTGTCAAAACCAATAGTTTTATTAAACTCTTCATGTTCAAATGTAAGTACTGAGCCAGTAATTAGAGGTTGTCCAAATTTGTTACCAAAATCTGAAGCGCCATTTGAAGCTTTAATTAGAATATCAATTGGAGATTGATATAGCCATTTTCTGGCTTGAATATTTTCTTCCCATAATTTTTCATTTGAATTTCTAGGATATGGTGTCATGTAAACCGCAGTTCCAGCTAGTGGTAGTGAGCCTTTTCCGCCAGCTAGTCGATCTCTAATTTCTCCGCCAGAGCCTGTAGCAGCTCCATTAAAAGGTTCAACAGTAGTTGGAAAATTATGAGTCTCTGCTTTAATAGATATTACAGATTTAACTTCTTTTATTTTGTAGTAATCTGCAATATCAGATCTTTCAGGTGAAAATAGGCTAATAGATGGACCTTCGATAAATGCTACATTATCTTTATATGCAGATACAATAGAGTTTGGATTTTTTTTTGAAGTTTCTTTAATTAGTTTAAATAATGAAGACTTTTTTTCTTCCCCATCAATAATAAATTTTCCATTGAATATTTTATGTCTACAATGTTCAGAATTTACTTGTGAAAATCCAAAAACTTCTGAATCAGTCAGTTTTCTTCCAATCTTTTTTGAAATATTATTAAGGTAAACTATTTCTTCAGAATTTAAAGACAAACCTTCTTGTAAATTATACTTTTCAATATCTTCAATGGCAAGGATTTTTTCAGGCTTAATTTCAACACTAAATATATCTTGATGTAATTTTTCAAATTTCTCATTAACCATGTAGTCGAAATCAGAAAAATCGAGATCTACTTTATTAAATTCTTCAATTCTAATTAATGAGTTTACACCCATGTTTTGACATATTTCAACAGCATTTGTACTCCATGGAGTTATCATAGCAGCTCTTGGACCTAAATAAGTGTGATTTATCTTTTTACTATTGATTATTGGCTTTTCACCAAAAACCCATATTAATTTATCAATGTCTTGTACTGTTAAAACCTTATTTGATTGTACTGCAAAAATTTTATTTCTAGTATTATCACCAAAGAAAATAATCATAATTTAAATAAATAATTAGATAATAAATTTAACTGTTTTTAACCTAAAACTATATCAAAACTAATGGGATAATTTATTAGTTATTCACTATGTTTTGAACAACCTTATTGAATTATTATTTTCTTTGTAAAATAAGAACCTTTTCTGGATATTTTTAAAAAATAGATTCCTGACTTCAACTTTATAGTTTTCACACTATTTAGTTTATTATTATTAAACCCATTTAAAAGTCTAACTCCGTTAATATTAAATATTTCATAGAAGTAGTTTAAATTTGATTTAATATATAGCAGATTATTAGTTATTGGAATTGGGTAGATTTTTATATCTGTGAATATATTTTCATCTAATGATAGATTTTGATTATGAAAGCCAATAAACTCAAATGTGTTGTTTGGATAAAAAATCCATTCTTCAATGTCAAAATTTATATTTGGATTTACAATAGACTCATTTCTTATGTAAGTACTGTTTGCATAATTATTTTCTCCGTTAAAATATCCAAAGACATCAATCAAATTATTGTTTTTAAATAGGCCTACTGGATCGTCTCCATTAAAAGAGATTGCATCAGCGCTAGATAACTGATCTGAGTTGTTTAATATTTGTTGATCTGCATTTCCTCTTGAGACTACATGAACATCTCCATTAGTTATTTGACCTTCTAATTGTAGCATTTCTCCCCAGTTTGCACCACTATTTATATTTCTAGCTATTGAATAGCTATTTAGATTTATGGTCTCTCCTGTAAAGTTTGCAATTTCAATTGCTTTGTTGTTTGAAGACCCTTCAATATATTCAGAAATGAATAATTCATCTGTTGTAGTACTTTGATTTAATGTTGAAGCACATTCTTCTTGACTAAAATTAGAAGAGTTTCCAGACTGATCTAACGCTGTTATAGTTATACAGTAATATGTGTTAGCTGATAGCCCTGAAATTAAATAGCTGGTATTTTCTGTATTCGCGTAAAAATTATTGTCAATATATACATTATAGGAATCTACAGAGACATTATCCGAAGAGCTATCCCAGCTTAATTGAAATGTATTGTCCGTTATGTCAAAAAGTTGAATATTTGTAGGAGTTGAAGGGTTTTCATTATCGTTGGTAGAACTCCAAATTTCTTCAACATATTCTGGTTGATCTATAAATGGGTTTCGATTACCTTGAAATAAATAGATTTGGTTATTTCTGTCAATTTCTTTTTGAGAAACAGGGTCATTTAAATGCCAGTTTATTAAAATATTTAAGAATACATCATGTAAAACTTTATCTGAGCTACCATCAAACATGTCATATGAAGACCAAGAAGAAACTAAATTTTCGTACCGGGTAATAAAATAAAAATAAATGCGAGCTATATCCCCTTTAAATTCATCAATTGGTTCAAATACAATATTAGTATATCCAATTGAATATCCTTCATTTAAATTATTGCCAAGTTTAGACCCATTTTGTGTTGGATTAGATATTCCACTTTGACTAACTAGATTTTGTCCAACTACCCCAAATGGATAAGCACTCCTAAAACCATTTACTCTTCCATCAGTTGGTATTACTTGATGTGCATCACTCCTCATGGGGTAATTGCTGCCAAAAATTGATTGTGGAACTAGATGCTCTTTATTATAGCAATCACCCTCACTAGAATAATTCCCACAACTATTGTCAGGACTAAAATTATATGGATCTGTACCTAACGGATTTTCAGAATAAATGTCCAAAATAGTGTTATCATTTTCATAATAAATGTCAATATCATGAATAGTATAAAAATCGTCTAGAGCATTATAACCCTGATCAATATGATTATTAATTATTTCAAATAATTGTGTTTTTAATTCATAGTTAGATCCGTTAGCAGAATCATAGTATCCATTTGGTATTTGAGATTGGACTAGGGATATAGTTAAAAATAGAGCTAATGTTATCTTTTTTTTCATTTATTTCTTGATAATAATGCCATATAAAAACCATCAAACCCATGTACATGAGATAATATTATTTTTTCACTCTCGAATTTAAATTCTTTACCATTTTCAGATTTTAAGAAATCTTTTATTTGTTTTGAATTTTCTGAATTTAGTATAGAGCAAGTTGCGTAAACTAACTTTCCACCTGGCTTGACCATTTTTGAGTAATCTCTAAGAATTTTTTGTTGAGTTACTTTTATGTCCGTTAAAAAATCTTCTTTTAACTTCCATTTTGAGTCTGGATTTCGTCTTAGTACACCTAATCCTGAACAAGGAGCGTCAATCAAGACCCTATCTGCAGAATTATGTAGTTTTTTTATTGGTTTTGTAGACTCAATCACTTTGATGTTAATGTTGTGGGCACCATTTCTTTTAGCTCTAATTTTTAATTTTTTTAATTTGCTCTCGTAAATGTCCATAGCCACTAATTTGCCCTTATTTTTCATAAGTGCGGAAAGGTGTAGTGTTTTTCCACCTGCTCCAGCACAGCAATCAACTACGATCATTCCAGGTTCAACATTAAGGAATTCTGCAACTAATTGAGATGATGCATCTTGAACTTCAAACCATCCATTTTTAAAAGCTTCTGTTCTGAAAACATTTTTTCTTTCGTCTAAAATTAATGCATCGCTATAGTCTTTATTAATTGTAGTTAAAACACCCTCATCTTCCAACTTTGACTGAAGCAATTCTTTATCAATTTTTAAAGTATTTGTTCTTAGTACTACTTGGGCTTGTTTATTTAAGCTTGATAATTCTTTTTCCCATTTTTTTAATCCTAATTCTTTAACTCCAATATCATCAATCCAATCAGGAATTGATTCACGATAAACTCTTTCTTTAATTAAGGTATCAAACCTTCCTTTAATTTTTCTGTTTGGTGTGGTTTCAAAATACTTCCAGTCGGGGAGCTTAATTCCTTTTAAAACGATCCAAACTGCTAATAATCGCCAAGCGTCATCTCTTGAAAAGGGTGATTTAACTTCCGCTATTTTTGAGTACAGTCTTTTCCACCTAACTATATCGTAAGTGGTTTCTGCGATAAACCCTCTGTCTCTACTTCCCCATGTCTTATTTCTTTTTAATAAATTCTGAATAACCTTATCAGCATATTTTTCTTCATTGAAAATCAATAAAACCCCGTCTATAACGGCTAAACATAAATTTCTGTGTAATCTCATTAGTTAAAATTAAGCACACAAATGTATGCTTAATTTTAATAAATAAGTGATTAAAAAAGCCAATTATCTTGAAATAATAACTCTTTTTGTAATTGAATAATTCTCAGAAGATATATTTAATAAGTAAACTCCATCGTAAAAAGTTTCAGTATTAAAATAAGCAATTGTACTACCTGCTTTTATCTTTTTACTTTTAATCGACTTTCCGTTAATATCAAATAAAGTGATTTTTAGATCACTAGTTATCAAGTCTTGTATTTGAACTGCTATTAAATCTGAAGCTGGATTTGGAACAATACTCACTCCAACTTGATTTATTTCAAAGTTGTTATTAGATAGGTATTCAGTTGTAGATTCATTTATAGAATTAACGATTCTATTTCCATAAACTCCATAAAATGTAGGTCCAACAGCATAAGGATATGCTGAATTCCAATTCTCGTCTACTGTAGCAAAATAAGCATATGTACCTTCTGGGTATTCAGGCGTTACACTATATCTACCATTATGAATGTCAAGATAATCTTCTTCACCGGAATGTTCAATATGCTCATAATCTTCTCTGAAATATCCTAAAAATAATGTTTCTTGATTTCCAGAATTGGGCCCTTGAGTTAGCGTAATAACTTGATTTATTTCAGGACCATTTGTTCTTGTTGAAATATTTCTTAGTTGATATCCAGATTTTATTCTAGTTATTCCGCCAGATCCATCTGAATTTTTATAACCATACGCACCATAAATAGGATACCCATCATATGCATAACCAATAAGAGGTGAGTGACTATTAGGGTTGATTGCATATAATCCTTCCGCATCATAAAGGTTACACACATCAGAGACGACTTCTAGATCTAATTTAAATGCAGAGGGATTTTGGTGATGATGGTAATTACCCTGTGCAGGATGACCTTTGGAACAATCAAACCCATCCATCTCTGCAGGAATTGCATCTCTATTCCAGTTTTGAGTTGCCATTGGGCCTCCTGGGCATGGTGGGTTGCCAGGTCCACCACATAGATAATTAGTGTTGTTATTCCATGCTACACCATCCCTGTAATCAAATAATGCAACTCCATTAATAAAAACTCCAATATTTCCGCCTGTTGTACTTGTTGGAGTGCCATTATTTGGTTGAGGATTTAAAGGCATTTTATAAATATTATTTTGTGCTTGTGCAATTGAAGGATTGTTGTCTAAGAAAGGTCCTGTTGGATATGCAGGAATTCCTTGGGTGGTTATATAAGCAAAATCTTCTGAGTACTCTACAGATTGACAGTTTACAAGTATATTATTAGAAACTGGAGTGGAATTTCCGGAAAAGTAATAGGAACCTGTTTCTGAGGTGTTTTGAAGCCATGAAGTTATAACTGGGTTATCTTGACTGTAAATAAATAAACTAAAAAAAGTTAGTAAATAATATAATTTGATTTTCATAGAGTAGATTTATTTTTTGTAAAGATAAATTGAATCTTTATCTGAATTTAAGAATATTGAATTTAAAACTAGCAATAATGAGTATTTTATATCTATTGATATAAAACTTCAATTAATTTTGATGGAAACTTATGATCTTTATTTAAGGTGAATTCTCTGTCATTTAATGTTAAAAGAAAAGCAATTAAATCAATTTTCTCTTTACTATTTAATTTAATAAATTTATTATCAATCTCAATATCTGAATAATGTTCAATTACAGTTTGTAATTTTTTCATCCTACCATCATGCATGTAAGGGTAGGAGTACTTTAGATTCCTTAACGAAGGGACTTTGAATAAATATTTTTCTTTGATATTTTGAGTTATTTCAAACCTACCAAGATCTTTTAATAATGAATCTTCTTGTATTCCATTATTTTTGTAATCATAGCTGGTAAAAAGAGGTTCTGTGTGGCAACTATTGCAATTATTTTTAAATAATTCATAACCATTTTTCTCTTTCGTGTTGAACTTAGTAACCCCTTTAATTACAGAATCATACTTTGAGTTAGCCGAAATAAGTGTTAATTGAAATTGTGATAAAGATTTTAAAAGATATTCAGTTTTTATAATACTATCCTTGAAGGCATCATGAAATAACTTTGGATAATAATTAGTTTTTTGCAATTTATTTATTAGTCCTTTTGTGGTTTCTCCCATTTCTGTTTTACTATTTATTGGAGCTAATGCTTGCATATCTAAGTGGTTTATTGCACCATCCCACATAAATTCTCTCTGCCATGCTAGATTAAACAATGAAGGAGCATTCCTAACTCCAATTTGATCATATATACCGTGACTTAACTTATGGTCAGTATGAGCAAATGCATTATAAGATGAATGACATGAAGCACAAGAAACCTGGTTGTTTTTAGATAAAATTGGATCATAGAACAATATTTTACCTAATTCAATTTTTTCTTTGCTTAGTTGGTTGTTAGAAAAATCATATTCTATTTTTGGAAAATAGTTTGGGTAATTCAAAAAGTTATTCTGTTTATGTAAATGAAATATTAATTTAATAATTAAAAAGATTATTAAAAGTGATATAAATCTTTTCATTTAGTTAAACGATTTTGCCAACATATTAGAAAATTTAACAGCATTTTTACCCGGAGATAAGATTTTATCTAAATTAAAATCTAAAGAATTTAAAAATCTATCAAAATTTAATTCAAGTTTATTATTGTGTTCTTTAGCTTTATTTATTTTAACTTTTTGAAGAGTATTATATGGTTTCATAAATCCACCTACATGGAACATAAACTCATTATTATTGTTGTAAAGACCTTCTAGTTTAAAATTTATATATCCGCTATTCCAAGTCCAGTACATTCCGTGAATTGGATCTAAATCACCTCCCTTGGCGCCAGTTTTATTTGTCTCTTCATCTATTCCTATATTAAATAGTACTTGATCAAACATTAGGTTACTTGGAATTGAAATTTTTAATGAATTTTCATTTTCAATATCGATCAAAATATATTTTTTGTGATATTCTAGAACTTCTTTATTTTGACTGTAAAACCTTAAGTCAGAAATATAGAATTGTAGTTTATTAATGCTAAAATTATCTGCGTAATTGTTTTGATATGCTTTATTTAAAACAATTTTTTCATTATTATAATTTAATTGAATTAATACGTCTATTTTTTCTGAACTTGGTGTATATAAATTAACTATTAATAGAGAAATAAAAAATTTAATTAACATTATCATTCTTCAAGTGATTGCATGTTAACATATTTGTAGTATACTCTTTTTAATTTCATCAACTCATTGTGATTGCCTTTTTCAATAATTTGACCTTTATCTAGTACTGCTATGTGGTCAGCATTTTTGACTGTAGATAGTCTATGGGCTATAACAATTGAAGTCCTGTTTTTTGTCATCTTTTCAAGAGCATCTTGAACAAGTTTTTCACTTTCAGGATCTAATGCTGATGTTGCTTCATCTAACACCATTATCGGAGGGTTTTTTAAAACTGCTCGCGCAATACTAATTCTTTGTTTCTGTCCACCTGAAAGCTTATTTCCCGAATCTCCAACAATATGATAAATTCCATCTTTTAAATCTTTCACAAATTCCCAGGCATTAGCTATTTTTAATGCTTCAATAATTTCTTCGTCGCTAGCCTTGTTTTTAGCGACTAGTAGGTTGTTTTTTATAGAATCGTTAAATAATATTGAATCTTGGGTAACAAGACCTATTAATTTTCTTAAACTTCTTTTTGTTACTCTGTTAATATTCAGATCATCAATCATTATTTCTCCACTATTTATGTCATAAAATCTGTTAACAAGATTAGCTAGTGTTGATTTACCACTTCCAGATTGACCTACAAGCGCTAAAGTTTCTCCTTTATTTAAATTAAAGCTAAAGTCGTTAATAGCATTTTCATCATTATAACTAAAATTTACTTTTTTAAATTGAATTGATTTTTTAAAGTTTGTAATCTCATAACTATCAACAGGGTCCTTTATTAACGAGTTATTTTCTAAAACTTGAATTACTCTTTCGGCAGCAGCATTTCCTTTTTTTACTTTATAACTAGCTTTACTAATTGCTTTAAATGGAGTTAGAATATTGTATGCAAGACCTAAAAACACCATAAATGAGCTGGGGTCTAGTGTGTTTTCTTCTAAAACCATTTGTCCTCCATACCAAAGCAAAATAGTTATTGAACAAATACCTAAAAATTCACTAATTGGACCTGCTAGGTTTGTTCTGTTTAGTAAACTGTTAGAGAAATTATAATATTTTTTTGTTGACTCGTTGAATTTTTGCTTAAATAACTTTTCAGAGGTAAAACTTTTTATAATCTTCAACCCATTCAAGGTTTCATCAACAAGTGATAAAAAGAGTCCTTGTTCCTTTTGAACTTTATTTGATTTTCTTTTTAATGATTTTCCAATGACTGAAATTATTAGGCCTGAAATTGGAATAAATATAAATACAAATAGAGCAAGTTTACTATTGATAAGTATCATTGACGCTAGTGTAAAAATTATCATTAATGGTTCCTTTACAATTAACTCAAGTATTCCAAGAAATGAAACTTGAAGCTCGATTACGTCAGATGAAATTCGTGATAGTATATCCCCTTTTCTTTTTTCAGAATAATAGGAGACAGATAGTTCTGTGATTTTGTCATAAAGATCATTCCTTACATCTCTAATGACTCCATTTCTTAAATAAGTAATAAAAAATAATGACAAGTAATTAAATAAGTTTTTTAATAAAAATGTACTCACAATAATTAAAATCATAAAAATTAATACATCATCACTTCCTTCATTTTTTTTTAGAGTAACAAAGTAATTTAAGTATGCTTCAGAATAATCTACGATGTTAGATACTCCATTCCACACTGGAGCTGTGTTTAATGTTTCCGTTTGATTAAAAAGAACCTTAAGCATTGGAAACAAAGAAATCATAGATAAAGTTCCAAAAAAAGCATAAAAGATATTTGCAATAATGTTTAAAAATGCAAAGTGCTTGTAAGGTATAGCATATTTTAATATTTTTTTAAAATAGCCCATTAACTGATTTTAAGTTCTGTAATAACACGATTAATTTTATTTTCTAATTTATCTTCTAAATTAAGATAATTCTGTTTATCATCAACTTTTTCGTTAACACTTATATAAAATTTAATTTTTGGTTCAGTTCCACTTGGTCTTAAAGCGACTTTTGTACCATCATCAGTTGTGAAAATTAAAACATTAGATTTTGGAAGTATAATCTCTTTTTTTAATTTGTTACTATCGGTCGAAATAGAGGATTGAAAGTCATCTGTTTTAACAATTATAGATTCGTCTATTTTAATTGGAGGATCATTTCTAAATTCTTCCATAATTTTATTTATTTCTTTAACCCCATTTATTCCTTTTTTAGTTAAAGAAATTAACCTTTCCTTAAACAAACCGTGTTTCGTATGTATTTCTTGTAGTTTTGAATACATTGTATGCCCATCATTTTTTAATAAAGCCGCAATTTCACACGAGAGTAGAGTAGAGGTAACAGCATCTTTATCTCTGACAAAATCCCCAACCATAAACCCAAAACTTTCTTCTCCACCTCCAATAAAATCCAGTTCAGGAAAATCTTTTATCATTTTAGCAATCCATTTGAAACCTGTTAACCCTAATTTGCATTCAACGTTGTAATAATTGGCAATTTTATTAATCAGTGGAGTAGATACAATTGTAGATCCAACAAATTGATTGCCGTTTAATCTATTTTCATTTTTCCATTTGTCACATAAATATTCAATTAAAATAGCCATTACTTCATTTCCGTTTAACAAAATTAACTCGCCATGATTATTCCTAACCGCTATCCCAAGCCTATCTCCATCAGGATCTGTCCCGATGACAATATCAGCATTGACTTTATTACCTAGCTTTAAAGCCATTTCTAATGCTTTAGTCTCTTCCGGATTAGGGGATTCTACAGTTGGAAAATTACCATCTGGGATTCTTTGTTCCTCAACAATGTGTACATTGTTAAATCCAGCATTTTTTAAAACATCTGGAATTAGAGTGATTGAAGTTCCGTGAAGAGAAGTAAATACTATGTTTAATTTATTTTTTAATTTAATATCATCTGATAATTTACCATTTAAAACACTCTGACGAATAAATTCTTTATCTACATCTTTGTCTATGAATTTTATTAAACTACTATCTAGTATCAAAAGAAATATCCTTGTATTCTAAATTGTTAATCTCTTTAATAATATTTTGATCTTCAGGAGGGACTATTTGACCACCATCTTGCCAATAAACCTTGTAACCATTATACTCTGGAGGATTATGGGAAGCTGTTAATACAATACCACATTGACAATTTAAATACTTCAATGCAAATGATAGCTCTGGTGTTGGTCTGAGGTCACTAAACAAATACACTTTAATATTATTTGAGGAAAAAACATTTGCAACTATTTTTGCTAATTCTTTACTATTATTTCTACAATCATATGCTATTACTACTGAGATATCTTTTTTGAATATCTTTTTCAAATAATTACTAATACCTTGGGTGTTTTTACCTAGAGGTATACTTGTTGATTCTATTAGTTCCAACTCCCATTAACCCTCTCATTCCGCCAGTTCCGAATTCAAGATCTTTGTAAAAGCTATCCTCTAATTCATTTTCATTTTTCGCTAAAGATTTAGTGGCTTGAATAGTATCCTCATCAAATGGACTTTTTAGCCATTCTTTATAAATATTTTTGATAATTCATATGTAAATTCGGGTAATTAATTACTAACTGTTTGATCTATTTTGTATTGTTTTTTAGTTTGGTTGTTTCTGGTTATCATTTCTCCTAGAAAACCTGCAACAAAGAATTGACTACCAAGAATCATAGTGGTTAAGCTAATAAAAAACTCAGGCCTTTGTGTAATTAACCTTCCGTCTGGATTTAAATATACTTTATCGATTCCTAAATATAATGCAAACATAAATCCTATAATCAGCATTAATGCTCCAATAGTTCCGAAAAAATGCATTGGTCTTTTACCAAATCTTGACAAAAACCATATTGTAACTAGGTCTAAAAAACCATGACTAAATCTACTCATACCAAATTTTGTTTGACCATATTTTCTTGGTCTATGTTTAATAACTTTTTCTTCAATTTTATTATACCCTTCGTTACTCGCTAGTATGGGTATGTATCTATGCATTTCACCATAGACATTGATGTTTTTAATAACTTCATTTTTATAACCCTTTAATCCGCAATTAAAATCATTTAATTTAATGCCTGACGTTAGCCTTGCACAAAGGTTAAAAACTTTTGACGGAAGGTTTTTGGTAAGTACTGGGTCAAATCTTTTTTTCTTCCATCCAGAGAGAATATCCAGGTCTTTATTAATGATCAAATTATACATTTCTGGAATTTCTTCAGGGTCATCTTGTAAATCCGCATCCATTGTAAATACTACATTTCCAGTTGCAATTTCAAAGCCAGCATGTAATGCTTGCGACTTACCGTAATTCTGTACAAACTTTATCGCTTTAAACGAGTTATTTTCGTTACAAATAGAGTTTATTATTTCCCAGGAATTATCTTCGCTACCGTCATCTACATAAATCACTTCATAATTAAATGAATTCTTTTTCATTACTGAGTCTATTTTTAGACTTAGTTCATTTAGAGATTCACTTTCATTTAATAATGGAATAACAATTGAAACATCCATTTAATCTTTTTTGGTTGGGTATAATAAGAAAAAAATCAATGAAACTATTAAACCAACAAATGAATAACCAATAATTTTTATACAAAAATTAGTTGCAATACTTGAAAGAGAAAAGTTGCTAGTCTTTGACATTTCGTCCATACTAATAGCAATCATTTCACTAGAAAAACCAAAATTTTCTAACATTTCTTTTGACATAATCATTGCTTGTTCATCAATAGTTTTGGCTGCTTCAGAGTCTATTAAAGAGTAAATAACAAATATCCATATAGAATAAATTATATAACCAATTGAAACTGTTATAAAATATGATTTAAAAGCTTCAGTAAAAGATACTGTCCCTGCATTAATATTTTTTGTTAATAGAATAGAATATATAGCTGCAATTATGATAATTAATGAAACAATAACACTCTTAATTGGGTTTAAGTACAAAGAATAATCTATCAAATAAACACTAGTTGCTATCATCAATAAAGCTCCACCCAAATATAATCCAATATTAGTGGATTGTTTTTTTATTTCATTTTCCATTTATAAGATTTTATATAAACAAATATAGCAAAAGCAATTTCTAGATTAAATAAACTTCAGATTATATTGTTATATATTAAAAAAATATCTAGATTTGCACCTCAAAATTTAAAACAATTATTGATGAAAAAAGATATTCATCCTAAAGATTATAGGTTAGTAGCGTTTAAAGATATGTCAAATAATGATATTTTTATAACTAAATCGACTGCTAACACTGCTGAAACTATTGAGCATGAAGGAGTTGAGTACCCACTTGTTAAAATGGAAATTTCAAGAACATCTCACCCTTATTATACAGGAAAATCTAAATTAGTAGATACCGCAGGTAGAATAGACAAATTTAAGAATAAATATTCTAAATTTAAGAAGTAAATCTATCTTAAATATATAATTTATTAAAGTCTTTCATCTTTTTGAAAGGCTTTTTTTTATTTTTACATAAAATTCACACCATGAATTATATTTTATTTGATGGCCCTAGTAGAAATAATTTACTTCCTCTAACCTATACAAGACCTGTAGCAGAAATCAGAGTTGGTATATTAACAATTAGAGAAAAATGGGAGGCTTTTCTTGAATCTACAATTACATTCGTTACTGAGGACTACTTATCTGATAAGTTTCCGATGGTAGAGTTTGATAAAAACATTTTTATTAATGCTTCTTTCTTACCAAACTCAAAGCTTGTAAATTTAATAACCAATCTCAAACCAAATGAATTGATTAGCTCTGGTGATGACTTAATAGCATTTTACTCTAAAGAAAGTCAAGATGAAGTTAATTTAAATTCTTTTACAAAGATCGAATACAATGAAAAAGTATTACAAATAAATAGTTTAACGGATATATTTAAAATTAATTCTTTCGCAATTGAAGAAGATTTTAAACTGTTAACTAAAAACAGGGATTCATCCAAGATTTCCAAAACGAATAATTTAATTAATTCTGAAAATATTTTCCTAGAAGAAGGAGTTAATATGGAATATTCGACCTTAAATGCGTCTAACGGACCGATTTATATTTCAAAAAATTGTGAAATTATGGAAGGGTCTTTAATTAGAGGTCCATTTGCGTTGGGTGAAAACTCTACTTTAAAACTTGGTTCAAAAATATACGGTGGAACAACTATTGGTCCACATTGTAAGATAGGTGGTGAGGTCAATAATTCTGTAGTACTAGGCTATAGCAATAAAGGTCATGATGGTTTTTTAGGGAATTCTTTGATAGGAGAGTGGTGTAATCTCGGAGCAGACACAAATACATCAAACTTAAAAAACAATTACGCAGATGTTAAAATATGGAACTATGATGATAACAAATTTTTATCAACGGGTGAGCAATTCTGTGGGCTTATTATGGGCGATCATAGTAAAAGTGGTATAAATACAATGTTTAATACTGGAACAGTTGTAGGAGTTTGCTCTAATGTTTTTGGATCTGGTTTTCCAAGAAATTTCATTCCAAGCTTTTCTTGGGGTGGTAACAAAGGTTTTTCTGACTATAAAATTGAAAAAGTTTTTGAAGTCAATGATAAAGTTATGGAAAGAAGAGACTGTGTTTTTTCTGATCAAGATAAAGCAATATTTACCCATCTAAATAATATTACAAGTTCCTACAGATCTAATTTTTAGTAACTCTTCTTAAATCTAGTATATTTATTGGATTAACACCTAAGTCAAAAACATTTTTGTGTGTAAATCTAATTACCTCATCGTAGAATAAAGGAACTATTATTGATTCTTCCATTATAATAGAATCCATTTTTTTATATAATAACTCTTTTTTTAATTGTTTAGTTTCAACCAAAGACTCTTCGTATAAGTTGTCATATATTTCATTCGAAAAATGTGTATAGTTTGGTCCAAGTGGAGCGAAGTTCTTACTGTAGTATAGAGATAGATAATTTTGAGCATCTGGGTAATCAGCAACCCAGCTTGCTCTGAAGAAATCTAATTTTCCATTTGCTTTGGCTTCTTTTAAAGATGATGCAGGAATTACATCTACAATTATATTAATTCCAATTTTTTCTATTTCTTTTTGAATAAACTCACAAAAAACTAAATAATTACTGGTCGTAGTTAGTCTTAACGTAGGGTTTTTATCTCCAGATTCCTTGATATATTCAAATACCAATTTTTTTGCTAATTCTGGATTGTATTCATAGTAAGCTTTCTTTGAATAACCAGGTAAACCATCTGGTATAAAACCTGAGTTAGCATTTACTCCAACACCATTTCGTAAAAACTTGATCATTTTGTCTCTATCAAAACCATAGTTTATTGCTTTTCTTATTAGTTTAGATCTAACACTTGAGTTAGTTGATTCATTGTAAAACCCTAGGTATTCGGTATTTAAATAAGGAGCTCTGACTATATTTATATTATCGGAATATTTATTGGATAAATCACCATTTGTATTTAAAATTTCATCTTTATATGAGTCGTCTAAACCTGAAATAAAGTCTAAGTTAGATTGTATAAATTCTAAAAATTCACTTTGTTTTTCTGGAATAAATGTTATAGCAACTGCCTCAAGAT
>CALJVK010000002.1 GCA_937773465.1 uncultured Flavobacteriaceae bacterium
AAATTGCTGAAAAGGCTATTGAAAGATTAATATTTATTGTAAAAGATTTAGACTTAATTACAAAGCTAGAATTTGATGATTTAAAAATAGACCAAACAAAATTTAACATTATTTCAATTATTAATAATGTTTTTGAAATGCTAGAAATTCAAGCCTCAAAAAAGAATATAAGTTTAGTTTTAGATAATAAAACAAAAAAAATCAATGTATTTGCCGATCAAGAAAAGATACATCAGGTTTTGACTAATTTAATAGAAAACTCTGTTAAGTATGGTAAAGAAAATGGTACAACAGAAATATCAATTGATGATATTATTGATAATAAGTTAATTGTTAGGATTACTGATAATGGTTATGGAATAAAAAACGAACATTTTAAAAGGTTGTTTGAAAGGTTTTACAGAGTTGAAAATTCAGGAAATAGAAGAACAGGTGGCTCAGGTTTAGGACTAGCTATAGTTAAGCATATTATTGATGCTCATAATGAAAAAATTTACGTTGAGAGTGATTTTGGAGTAGGATCTGAATTTTCTTTTTCTCTAGAAAAATCTAATTAATTATAAGTAAATTTACTTTTCAATACATTAAAGATTTGGGAAGTAAAAACAAACTTAAAAGATTTATTGAAAATGAAAATTTTCAAAATGTTATTCAACCATCAAGAGAAGATTTAATTTCAAATAAATTTAGTTTTTACGGAAATTGGAAAAACTCAGCTTTTAAAAATACAAATCCTATTATTGTTGAACTTGGGTGCGGAAAGGGTGAATACACGGTTAATTTAGCTAAATTAAATCCTGATAAAAATTTTATCGGTATCGATATTAAAGGTGCTAGATTTTGGAGAGGAGCTAAAACTGCAGTTGAATCAAAACTAACTAATGTATATTTTCTTAGAACCCAAATTGAACTTTTAAATCATGTATTTCAAACAAATGAAATTGATGAGATTTGGTTAACCTTTCCAGACCCTCAAATAAAATTTCAAAGACAAAAGCATAGATTAACTAATCCAGATTTTCTCAAGCTTTATAATAATGTTCTCAAGCCAGACGGAATAGTGCATCTAAAGACAGATAGCGAGTTTCTTCACGGATATACTTTGGGTCTGCTGGAGGGTATGTGTATTAAGCCATTGAATTCTAATCACGATATTTATAAAAACAGAAATGCTCCAGATGAAGTTGTTAATATTCAAACTTATTATGAAAGTATTTATTTAAAAGATGATAAAAAAATATCTTATTTAAGTTTCAATTTTAATGAGCAATAAAGAAAAAGTAGATTTTTTTGAAAATGTATATTCTGTAGTTAAAAAGATTCCTTTTGGAAAGGTTAGTACTTATGGAGCTATTGCAAAATTTCTGGGCTCTTCTAAAAGCGCAAGAGTTGTTGGCTGGGCAATGAACGCTTCTCACATAAATAAAGACATTCCCGCTCATAGAGTTGTTAACAGAATAGGATTATTGACAGGAAAAAAGCATTTTTTCGGAACAAACCTTATGAGACAACTGTTAGAAAATGAAGGGTTGATTATTGAAAACGATCAAATTAAAGATTTTGAATTATTTTTTTGGGATCCCATTAAAGAATTAGAATAATTCTTAACTAGAATAGTATATTTGTAATTTAGAACGGTTTTAAATATAAATGTTAACAAAAAACAAAATTTCTGAGATACTAGGTAATATCCACTTTGAAAACAATAAAGTGGATATTATTAGCGACGGATCTGTTAAAAATATTGTTGTTTTTGATAATGAAATTGTAATTGATTTAAAAATATTAAAACCAACTCTTCAAGCCAAGAATACTATAAAAAGAAAAATTATAGATTCCCTAAAAAATAATATTGATTCTAATATTGATGTTAAAATTAATTTTGTAGTTATTTCTGAAAAAGAAAATACCATTTTTAATTCATCTAGAAAAATTGAAAACATTTCTAATATAATTGCTATTTCATCAGGAAAAGGTGGTGTAGGAAAGTCTACAGTGACAGCTAATTTAGCAGTTTCTTTATCCAAAATGGGATTTAACGTAGGGGTATTAGATGCAGATATTTATGGTCCTTCAATTCCAGAAATGTTTGATGTTTCAGGTCAAAAACCATTAGCTGTAGACGTAAATGGAAAATCAAAAATGAAACCTGTCGAAAGCTATGGTGTAAAAATATTATCTATTGGGTTTTTTACTAAAATTGATCAGGCTGTAATATGGCGTGGTCCAATGGCTTCAAAAGCATTAAATCAAATGATTTTTGACGCGGACTGGGGAGTTTTAGATTTTCTTTTAGTAGACCTTCCGCCTGGAACAGGAGATATTCATTTAAGTATAATGCAATCTTTACCGATTTCAGGATCAGTAGTTATTAGCACTCCTCAAAAAATAGCATTAAATGATGCTCGTAAGGGAGTGTCTATGTTTAAAAAAGAAAATATCAATGTTCCTGTTTTGGGTATAATTGAAAATATGGCCTATTTTACACCTGAGGAACTTCCAAATAACAAGTATTACTTATTTGGAAAAGAGGGTGCTAAAAATTTATCGTCAGATTTAGAAATTCCTTTTTTAGGTGAAATTCCTATTATTCAAAGCGTAAGAGAAGCTAGTGATATTGGCAGACCTGCTGCGATGCAAGAAAATACTATTTCTGAGGATATATTTAATAGAATCTCAAAAAACATGTTATCACAATTATTAATTCGTAATAAAGAACTGCCGGAAACCGAGATTGTTAAAATCACAACAATGTCGGGCTGTTTAAGTAAAAAATAAAATCATATGAAACAAGATTTATTAAAAGAAAAAGTAGAACAAGGTTTAAATGAAATTAGACCATTTTTAGAATCTGACGGCGGAAATATTGAATTAATTTCTATTATAAATAATGTAGTCAAAGTTAAGTTATTAGGAAATTGCGTGAGTTGCTCTGTTAATCAAATGACTCTTAAAAACGGTGTTGAAATGACTATTAAAAAATTTGCTCCTCAGGTTGAAGAGGTTATTAATATTGATTAATGAATAGAATAGAAACGGATATTTTAATAATTGGAGCTGGTCCAGTCGGACTATTTACCGTATTTGAAGCTGGATTACTGGGTTTGAAATGTCATATTATTGACGCTTTAGCTCAGCCAGGAGGCCAATGCGCTGAACTGTACCCGAAAAAACCTATTTATGATATTCCAGGAATGCCAGAGGTTTTAGCTGGAGATTTAGTTAATAATCTATTAGAACAAATTAAACCTTTTAGCCCTGGATATACTTTAGGAGAAACGGCTGAAAAATTAATAAAAAGTGATGATGGTTCGTTTGATGTAATTACAAATACAGGAAAAGTCCATAGATCAAAAGTTGTTGCGATAGCAGGGGGGTTAGGTAGTTTTGAGCCTAGAAAACCACCTATTCAAAATATATCTAGTTTTGAGGGTAAGGGAGTTGAATACATGGTTAAAAACCCTGCAATATTTGCTAATAAAAATATTGTTATTTCTGGTGGTGGAGATTCTGCTTTAGATTGGACTATAGAATTATCAAAAATCGCACAAAAAGTTACTCTGATACATAGAAGAAATGAATTTAGAGGTGCTGTAGATTCAGTTGAAAAGGTTCAAAAATTAAAAAATAAATTAGCTATTAACGTGATTACACCAAGCGAGGTAATTAAACTAAATGGAGAAAAAAACCTAGAAAGCATTGTTGTTAAACATTTAGATATTGAAAAAAACTATCGATACAGATTATTTTATTCCTTTATTTGGTTTAATTCCAAAATTAGGAAGTATATCGAATTGGGGATTAGAATTAAATAAAAATTCAATAATTGTCAACAACAGTTTGGATTATCAAACTAATATTCCTGGAGTTTTTGCAATTGGTGATATCAATTCATATCCAGGTAAATTAAAATTAATTTTATGTGGTTTTCACGAGGCCACAATAATGTGTCAATCTGCATTGAAAATTATTAGCCCAAATAAAAAAAAAATTCTTAAATATACAACGGTTTCCGGAGTTCAAGGTTTTGATGGTTCAATAAAAAAAACTGATAATTCAATTATAAAGACAATTAACTAATGAATAGTTTATTTAAATTTAATTTAACAAATGTTCAGAATGTTAGCGGTCAATCAAGTTGGAAATCGCCAAGTAATATTGCACTAATAAAATACTGGGGAAAAAAAGAAATTCAAATTCCTTTAAACGCATCTTTAAGTTTTACTTTGTCTAACTGTTATACAGAATGTAGTATTAAATATGAGCCATTAATAAAGCCTAATAATCAATGTAATTTCGAATTACTATTTGAAGGCAAAAGAGAGATTTCATTTGAAGAAAAATTAAATATTTTTTTCAAAAGAATTGTTTTTTATTGTCCTTATTTAATCGATTTAAAATTAACGATTGATACCAAAAATTCTTTTCCACACAGTAGTGGGATAGCCTCTTCTGCTTCGTCCTACAGCGCTCTTTCTCTGTGTATAATGGATATAGAAAAAAAAATAAACCCAACGATTAGTTCTGAGTATTTTTTTAATAAAGCATCTTTCTTGTCAAGACTTGGATCAGGTAGTGCTTCCAGAAGTGTTTTAGGTCCTTTAGCAATATGGGGAGAAAGTGATTTTTTTAAACACAGTTCTAATTTTTTTGCTGTTAAATATGAAGAAAAATTACATGGTAATTTTAAAAATATTCAAGATACGATTCTGTTAGTGGATAAAGGAAAGAAACATATTTCTAGTACAGTTGGACATGACTTAATGATTAACCATTCCTTTTCTAATGACAGGCTTGTTCAGGTCAACCAAAATTTAAAACTATTAAAGAATGCTTTGATTTCAGGAGATTTCGAAGCCTTTACTCATATTGTAGAATTAGAAGCATTGACTTTACATGCTATGATGATGACTTCTAGCCCTTATTATATTTTAATTAAACCAAACACTTTAAACATAATTAACGAAATCTGGAATTACAGAAAAAACACTAACTCTAAAGTTTGTTTTACTCTTGATGCCGGAGCAAATATTCATTTATTATATCCTAAGAAAAACTTCAATGAAATTCAAGAATTTATATTTAATAATCTATCTAAATTTTGTCAAAACGGCGAGTTTATAAATGATCATGTAGGTAATGGACCAAATAAGTTATAATTTTACAATATGAAAGCTCCTTTATTTTATTCTAAAATTTTATTGTTTGGAGAATATGGAATAATTAAAAATTCCAAGGGTCTCTCAATCCCTTATAATTTTTTCAAGGGTGGCTTAAAGCTGGGAGATTTTAAAAATGAAATTGTTAAAGAATCAAATAGAAATCTAATAAATTTTAAAAATTATTTAAAAAACATTGACAGTTCTATTGTAGAATTTGATTTTATTAAATTCGAGAATGATTTAAAAAACGGTATGTTCTTCGACAGCTCTATTCCTCAAGGTTATGGAGTTGGAAGTAGCGGTGCTCTTGTTGCAGCGCTTTACGATAGATATGCTTTAAATAAAATTACTGTCTTAGAAAATTTAACAAAGCCTAAAATTTTAAATCTCAAAAACGTTTTTTCAAAAATGGAATCTTTTTTTCATGGAAAATCGTCTGGTTTAGATCCATTAAATAGTTATTTAAGTTTACCAATTTTAATTCATTCACAAAATGAAATTGAAACAACAGGAATTCCTTCACAATCCTCGAATGGAAAGGGTGCTGTATTTCTGTTAGACAGTGGCACGTCGAGTGAAACCGCTCCAATGGTTGAGTTATTTTTTAAATCAATGAAAAACAAAAATTATAATAAAATTATTAAAGAAAATTTTATTAAAACTACTGATGATTGTGTTGAGGATTTTTTAAAAGGAAATTTTAATTCATTATTTTCGAATATGAAAATTTTATCTAAGGTAGTTTTAGAAAACTTTAAGCCAATGATACCAAAAGATTTTCATGATCTTTGGGCTAAAGGAATAGAATCTGATGATTATTTTTTAAAATTATGTGGTTCAGGTGGCGGCGGATATATATTAGGTTTTTCAAAGGATTTTGAAAAAGCAAAAAGGTCTCTTTCTAATTACAAACTTGAATTGGTTTATAATTTGTAATGTCTTTTCTTTCAATAAATAAAAGTTTTTTATTTAAGATTTTAAGTTTGTTTTCAGTTGTTAGAGGATATAATATTCTTTTTATTATTACAGCTCAATTTATTTCTTCAATTTATATGCTTTCTGAAAACAACAGTATTCTAGGTGTTGTTTATGATGTTAATATATGGTTAATTATTTTTTCATCTGCTTTCTCAATTTCAGCTGGGTATATTATTAATAACGTTTTTGATTCTGAAAAAGATTTAATTAATAGACCACTCAAAACTACTTTAGAAAAGGAAATTTCAGGGAGAACTAAGCTTTTGGTTTATATTTTCTTGAACATAATAACCTTAATTCTTGCTTTTTTAGTTTCTTTAAAAGCATTGGTTTTTTTTAGTATTTATATTATTGGAATAATTATTTATTCAATAAAAATTAGTAAATATCCTTTTATAGGAAATCTATTTTCTGTAATTCTAGCAATTACTCCTTTTTTCGCTATTATTCTTTACTACAAAAGCTATTCTATTGAAATTTTCTCACACGCTTTATTTTTATTTTTAATAGTTTTAATTAGAGAGGTTGTTAAAGACCTAGAAAATTTTGTTGGAGATTTTACGTTAAATTACTTCACAATACCTGTCAAGTATGGAGAGAAAGTTTCTAAAGCCTACATTTCGTTTTGTTCTTTTTTAGTTTTGATCGTTACTTATCTGATATTAGTTTCTTACGAATTATCTTACATGAAGTATTTTTATTTTTTCAATTACATCTTCTTTGCTTTATTTAACTATTATATTTGGAACAGTTATTCAAAAGCTAATTATCAATATTTACACAATTCATTAAAACTTTTAATCGTTTTGGGTTTATTTAGTATAATATTGCATGATATATAAAAGCATATGGAAATCAAACGTGTAAGATTAAACAAATATGTTTCTAACTCTGGATTATGCACTAGACGTGAAGCTGATGATTACATCATTAATGGAAGAGTTTCTGTGAATAATGAAATAGTAATCAAGTTAGGTTCAAAAGTATCCTTAGACGATGAAGTTAAAGTTGATGGGAAAATAATTTTCCCTTACGATTTTCAGTATTTACTATTAAATAAACCCTTAGATTTTGATTTCAATATTTCGGGCAAAAAAAATGTTTTAAATCTATTGTCTTCACTTAACGCTGTAAACTTAACTCCAACACAAATCACTGTTAAGCAATTTTCTGGATTAGTTTTAATTTCAAACGACAATGATTTTAATAATAGTATTTCTAAAAAGTTTGGGTCTTTCAAACAGTTATTTGAAATTAAACTTAGAGATATCATCTCTAACGAGGACTTAAATTCTATAAAAAATTCCTCAGATAGTAATAATATTGAAATAATTTCTATCAATTATGTAAATGGTGGGCTAAAAAATGAATTAGGATTGGAAGTTAGAGCTAGTAGAATGTCTAGTATTGTGAATTTATTTGAAAAATATAATCATAAAGTTATATCCATTGACAGAGTGATAATTGCAGGACTTTCAAAAAAAGATTTACCTAGAGGAAAATGGAGATTATTAAAAAAACAAGAGTTAGTAAACCTAAACTCTTTTTAGTTTGAGCTGGCCCAAATAAATCCTCTTGTAAGCAGTTCCCATGCTCCTAGATGTTTTTTGAATTCGTTAGGATCGTGTCCTAGTGATATATAAAATATTTTTCCTTTTCCATATTTTTTTTTCCAAACAACAGGCATTTCAACGTCCTTGATCCATGGATAATTTATTCCATCAAATTTTGTTGTAGCAAGAATCTCAATATTTGGATCAAAGTGAATATAATATTGTTCACTAAATATTTCAAAATCCTCTATACCCTTAGTAAATTCATCTTCAATAATTTTTACTTTAAAATTTACCTTTCCTCCGGGGTGTTCTACCCATTGTCCTCCAGTCATAAACTGATAAGCAGTATTAGATCTGAAAGAATCAATAAGTCCGCCGTGAGCTCCAGCAAATCCAACGCCATTTCTTACCGCTTGAATTAGATTTTCTTCTTGTTCTGGTGTTATTTCGCCCTGTGTTACTGATTGTATTATTAAATCAAAATCCATAAGAAATTCTAAATTTGAATAAATATCTAAACTATTCTTAACTTCTACTTTGGCCGAATTTTTAATTAACCAATTTTCAACAATATTTGAAAAGACTTCTGGATTATGTCCTTCCCAGCCTCCCCATACAATTAAGACCTTTTTGTCTTTCAATTCTGTCGATTGGGCTAATTGTTTTGAAAAAATTAAACCAATTGTCAAACAAATAAAAAATTTCTTCATAAATTCAAGCTTATAGTAAATATAATTTCAAGTCATCAATTTAATGAAAAAAAACTCTAGAAGAAACTTTATAAAAAAATCATCAGTTATTGGATCAGGTATTTTCATAGTTCCTAGAAATGTTTTGGGAGGAAATGGTTATGTTTCACCAAGTGATCAATTATTAATTGCTGCAATTGGTTCTGGTGGAAAAGGTGGAGATATTAGAAATAAATGGGCCAGTAAAGAAAGAGTTATTGCTCTTTGCGACGTCCATCCTGATGGATCTCATGGAGTATTAAAATCTAGAAAAAAATATCCGAATGCAAATTTTTATCTTGATTTTAGAGAGCTATTAGATAAAGAAAAAGATTTAGACGCCGTAACTATTAGTACGCCTGATCACACACATGGTATTATTGGAAATAATGCTATGAATAGAGGATTACATGCCTATATTCAAAAGCCTTTAACACATAATATTGAAGAAGCTAGAATTTTAACTAAAACTGCGAAACGAAACAAAGTAGTTACACAAATGGGTAACCAAGGAGGTTCAAGTTTAGGAGTTAATAAATTAAAAGAATGGGTTGATAATAAATTAATTGGTAAAATCAGTAAAGTTTACTCATGGACTAATAGACCTGTTTGGCCTCAGGGATTTGAAATGCCAAAACCATCAATTTCTAAACCAGATAATTTAAATTGGGATTTGTGGTTAGGTCCAGCCCAATACAGAGATTATAGACCAGAATTTCATCCATTTAATTGGAGAGGATGGTGGGATTATGGCACTGGAGCATTAGGCGATATGGGTTGCCATGTTTTAGATGCTCCTTATAAGGTTCTGGAATTGGGATATCCAAAAGATGTTGAATGTAGTGTTGCAAATATTTATGAAAAAATGTGGAGTGCTAATTATTATCCTGAAGGCCCGCCTGCAGCTTCTTTAATTACTTTACACTTTGACAAGACTAGTAAAACCGATTCTAATGTTGAATTGATATGGATGGACGGAGGAATAATTCCCCCTAGACCAGAAATAATTCCTGCAGAAGATTATCTAGGAGAAGAAGGAAATGGAAATGGAGTTATTATAATTGGGGACAAAGGAGTGATTTCATGTGGAGTATATGGTTTAAATCCTAAGCTATATAGAAAGGGTGAAGAAACATTACATTTTAATACAGATTTAATTCAAAAAGAAGGTCTTGATCATATTCATCATATGGAATGGATTAATGCTTGTAAGGGAGGATATGGTAGTGACGATTATAAAAAACTTACTTCACCAATTGAGTATGCCGGTCCATTTACTGAGACTGTATTAATGGGGAATTTAGCATTAAGAAGTTATATGTTGAAAAAAGGCAATAAATATGTAGGAAGAAAGAAATTGCTTTGGGATGGCGAAAACACCAGAATAACTAATTTCGAGTCTGCTAACCAATTTGTTGGAAGAATAAGAAGAAAAGGTTGGAACTTATAAAATTTAAAACAATAAAAGTTATGAAAAAAATACTAATATTATTTACATCAATTTTGATTTTTTCCTGCAATAATAGCAATCAAAATAAAAAGTCGATAGACTCTATTCCTATGACACACATTAATGATCCTGGAATTGAGGGTGAATGGGTGTCTTTAATTCAACAAAACACAATGGATGGTTGGCATTATTTTCAAGATGATGGTAAAAAAACAGGCTGGGATATAAAAGACGGTGTTTTAACATTCACATCTGCTAATGCATCTGGAAAGGGAGATAAAAGTTTAGTTAGTGATAAGGAATATACAAGTTTTAAAATTCATCTTGAATGGAACGTGAGTTCTATGTCTAATAGTGGCTTTTTTTGGGGGGTTAAAGAAGATATGAAATACGAGTATCCTTTTGTTACTGGTCCTGAGATTCAAATTTTAGATCCTGAAATGCCCGATGGCCCTTTAACTCAGGCTGGTGCATTGTACGGAATGATTGCTCCATCTGAGTGGGTTACAAATCCTGCTGGAGAATGGAATACTTATGATATTACAATTGACCACAACAAAAATATTGGAATCGTTGTTCATAATGGCACAGAAATTGTAAAGTTTCCATTAAGTGGAAAGAAATGGGATGCAATGGTTGAACCTACAAAGTTTAATAATTGTGATCAAGAACCTTGGCAAAATTGTGACTTTGGTAAATTTAAAACAGGAAAAATAAGTATTCAAGATCATCCAGGTGTAATATCATTTAGAAATATAAAAATCTTAGAACTCTAACAAATAATAATGCAAATTAAAGAAAACTTAAAAGAATACGATGTTATAATCGTTGGTTCAGGTGCTGGAGGAGGAATGGCTAGTAAAATTTTATCAGAAGCCGGACTAAAAATAGCTATTGTTGAGGCGGGTCCTTTTTATGATCCAGCAAATCCGGATCAAATGACACAAATGAAGTGGGCTTACGATTCGCCAAGAAGAGGAGCAGGTACAACTAGACCCTTTGGTGATTTTGATCAAGCATATGGTGGATGGGATATTGAAGGAGAGCCATATACACAAAAAGGTGAATCAGAATTTAGATGGTTTAGGTCTAGAATGTTAGGAGGAAGAACAAATCATTGGGGAAGGATTTCATTGAGATTTGGTCCAGAAGATTTTAAAAAGAAATCAATTGATGGATTAGGCGATGATTGGCCTATTGGTTATGATGATATTAAGCCTTATTATGATAAAGTAGATAAATTAATTGGAGTTTTTGGAAGTAAAGAAAATTTATATAATGATCCTGATGGTTTTTTTCTTCCACCACCAAAACCTAGACTACATGAGTTATTTTATATTAAAGGAGCTAGAAAAAGTAGTGTAAAAGTAATGCCCTCCCGTCTATCTGTTTTAACTAAAAGAATAAATAATGAAAGAGGTGTGTGTTTTTATTGTAGACAGTGCGCTAGAAGTTGTTCAGTATATGCAGATTTTTCAGCTGGTTCATGTTTAATTTTTCCAGCTCAAGATAATGGAGGACAAATTGATTTATATGTCAATTCAATGGTAAGAACAGTTACAACTAATGAGGAGGGTAAAGCTACAGGAGTATCGTTTATAAATAAAGAAGATAGAACAGAGTATAAATTAAAAGCTAAAGTAGTTGTTTTAGCTGCTTCTGCTTGTAGTAGTGCTCGAATATTATTGAATTCTAAAAGTAAACAACATCCTAATGGTTTAGGAAATAGCAGTGATGTTGTTGGTAAGTATTTACATGATTCAACAGGTGGGGGTAGAATGGCTTTTCTACCTGAACTAGTTGATAGAAAAATTTATAATGAGGATGGTGTTGGAGGAATGCATGTTTATTCACCCTGGTGGTTAGATAATAAAAATTTGAATTTCCCAAGAGGATATCACATTGAAGTTTGGGGTGGTATGGGATCTCCATCTTATGGCTCAGGATTTAATGTTAACGATTTAAACAAGTTTTTTGGAATAAAAGTCGGAGGTTATGGTGATATGTTAAGGACTGATATGAGGAAATATTATGGTACCGTTGTTGGAATGGATGGAAGAGGGGAATCGATTGCCATGAAAAGTAATTATTGTGAAATTGATCCAGATAAAGTTGACGAATTTGGAGTTCCCGTTTTAAGGTTTAATTATAAATGGTCTAATCATGAAGTTAATCAAGCAAAGCATATGCAGGATACTTTTGAAGAAATTATTCATAATATGGGCGGTATTGCTCTAGGAGATAAGCCTGGAATTAATAAAAATTATGGACTTACAAAACCTGGTGAGATTATTCACGAGGTTGGAACAACTAGAATGGGAAGCGACCCAAAAACATCTGTTGTTAATGAATTCGAACAATTGCATGATGTTTCAAATGTATTTGTAGTTGACGCAGGTCCATTTGTTTCTCAAGCAGATAAAAATCCAACTTGGACAATTATGGCTTTAGCATGGAGAACATCGGATTATATTGTAGATCAATTTAAAAAACAAAATTTTTAATGTATGAACAGAAGAGATAGTTTGAAATCATTAGCATTTGGTTCTATAGGATTAGGTGTTTTGTTAGAAGGTTGTGTTTCAGGAGTTGATAGTGAAACAGTAGCAGATTCTTTAAAAAAGTTTAGCTATGGAAGAACTCCAAAAGAAAAAGAGTATGATAAATTACTTTTCTCAAAAAAGTGTTTTACTAATAATCAAATGAAACTAATTTCTGAAATTAGTAATTTGATACTTCCTCCAAACGAGTTTGGATCTATTAATGACGCTGAAGTGCCAGAGTTAATTGAATTCATGGCAAAGGATATTCCTAGCTATGAGACTCCTTTAAAAGAAGGCTTGACTGCCTTAAATCAACAATCTAATATAAAGTTTAAAAAAATATTTATTGATTGTGATATGATTCAGCAAAAATCAATATTAGATCAAATGGCTTATCCAGATCCTGATTTATCAAGTTCAGAGCAAAGTAAAGATGTTAAATGGTTTTCTTTATTTAGAAATTTAACAATGACAGGCTATTATACCTCTAAAGTTGGAATTGAAGAACTTGGATACAAAGGAAATACTCCAAATGTTTGGGATGGCGTTCCTCAGGACGTTTTGGATCAGTATGGATTATCTTATGATAAAGAATGGCTGGATAAGTGTGTAGATCAAACAAAAAGAAACGAAGTAGCTGAGTGGGATAAAGACGGTAATTTAATTACTTGAGATTAGTACAAAAGCAAAAAGCCTCTATAAATAGAGACTTTTGTGGTACCTCCAGGAATCGAACCAGGGACACAAGGATTTTCAGTCCTTTGCTCTACCAACTGAGCTAAGGTACCATTGCTTTTTTTTTGCAAGAGCAAATATATATTCTTTTATTAGAGAAGCAAAAAATCATTTAATAAATCTTCTTTATTTTTGAACTTAAATAGAAATAATTTGAATATAGTAATAGATTTAGGCAATTCTTCTTTAAAAGTTGCTCTTTTTGAAAAAAAAATATTAGTAGAGAAATTTATTTTTACTAATTATAAGTTTAACGATATCTCAAATATCTTTAAAAGAAACAGTATTAAAAATTCGATTATTTCAAATGTTTCGAATTTGGATGAAAATATTTTAAATTTCTTAAAAAGTAATTCTAATTTAATTTCTATTAACCAAACTACAAATTTGCTATTTACTAATTTGTATAAAACTAAAACCTCATTAGGTAGTGATAGAGTAGCACTTGTCAGCGCTGCGTCACTTGATTTTTCAAATGAAAATGTATTGATTATTGATGCAGGAACCTGTATTACATATGATTTTAAAAACAATAAAAATGAGTATTTGGGTGGTAGTATATCCCCTGGAATTAAAATGAGATTTAAATCTTTAAATAAAGAAACTGCCAATTTACCTTTATCCAACATTGATTTTGATCATAAGTTGATTGGAAATGACACTTTAAGTTCAATTAGTTCAGGTGTTATTAATGGAGTTGTTTTTGAAATAGAAGGTGTTATTAACAAATACAATGATAGGTTTAAAAACATTAAGATAATTTTAACAGGTGGTGATTCTAATTTTTTGCTCAAGAAGATAAAAAATACCATCTTTGCTGATCAAAATTTCCTGCTTAAAGGTTTAAATAATCTTATAGAGGTTAATACCAAAAAATGAAAAAATTTTTATTTACTGTTTTATTTTCTATAGTTTCTTTTTATAATTTTTCACAATCAGGAACTTCGTCACCTTATTCTTTTTATGGAGTAGGTACAAGTACTTTTAAAGGTTCGATTGACAACAGATCTATGGGAGGATTAAGTGTTTATTCAGACAGTATACATTTAAGTTTAACAAATCCTGCGTCTTTATCTGAACTTAAAAGAGTTAATTACTCTCTTGGAATAACATATGATAATTTAACATTTAAATCTGAAAATGCTAATGAGAATTCAAACAGTTCTAATGTTAATTATTTAGCTGTTGGAATTCCAACAAAGCACTTTGCTTTTGCTTTTGGTGTAGTTCCACAAACATCTGTAGGTTATCTTTTAGAAAGTAATGATGAGACAGTAACTCCAAATGTTATAGACAGATACAGAGGAGAGGGAGGTGTTAATACTGCTTTTTTAACTTTTGGATTTAGGCTTTTTGATAAAATAAGTTTAGGATTAACAACGAATTATGAATTTGGAAATTTAAACCATATTACAACTCGATTTTTAGAGGATATTGAGTTAGCCACAAGACTTGAAAGTAATTCCTCATTGAGTGGAGTGAATTATGTATATTCTTTATTGTTCAGAGAAAAAATATCAGAAAATTTAATATTACACGCTACTTATATTACAAGTCAAAAATATAATTTAGGCTCTACTAACACCCAAACATTATCAACATACTCCCTTACTAATCAATATGGTGGTGATGAAGAAGTAATTGATTTAGGTGCAATGAGTTTAGATAAAACTGAAATTACAGTCCCAAAATCTCAAACTTTTGGATTAGGGTTAGGAGTTGATACTAAATGGTTTGTTGGAGCAGAGTATAAATTAGTTGACGGAGGAGGATTAAACAATAAGTTGTTTAATCTAAAAAACGTTGATTTTAAAAAAGGATCTAAATTTTCTATTGGAGGGTTTTATATTCCGAAATTTGACTCCTTTACTAGTTTTTTTAGTAGACTCGTTTACAGGGGCGGTTTAAGAATAGAAAATACAGGTCTTTACATAGAGGATCAAGCAATAAAAGAGGTTGGTTTAAACTTTGGATTTGGAATTCCTTTTCAAGGGTTTTCTAATGTTAATTTAGGTTTTGAAGTTGGAAAAAGAGGAACTACTAACGCTGGATTAATACAAGAAAATTTCTTTAGTGTTAGACTAGGAATGTCATTAAGTGATCTTTGGTTTGTGAAAAACAAATACAATTAATAAATTAGGCATCGTTTTTGATTTCTAAAAAAATATAGAATTGATTATTATGAAAAACATCATCACTTGTACCTTAACATTTTTGTTTTCAATTACTGTATTATCTCAATCAAATGAAGAATGTTTTTCAAATCTTTCAATTTTCGCTGAGTATGCAAAAGTTAAAAATTATAAAGAAGCATACCAACCATGGTTGGACTTAAAGAGTGAATGTCCAGATATAAATTCTGCAGTATATGTACTTGGTGAAAGAATGTTAAAGTCTTTTATTAAAAATTCTGAAGGTAACGCTAAAGATGAGTTTCAAGAAGATTTAGTGGATTTATATGACGAGTGGTTAACTTATTTTCCGAAATCTAAAAGAGGAGTAAGTGAGGTCGGTAAGATATTAGCAATAAAAGCTCAAACTTTGATTGATTACAAATTAGCTGAGGACTCTGAGATATTTGAAATATACGATCAAGCATTTACTAAAGATTCAAAAAGTTTCAAATCTCCTAAAGGATTGTATAATTATTTTAAAATTTATTTTAGATTATACAAGACTGGAATTGAAGATGTAACCTTAGAGAAAGTATTTGAAAAATATGAAGAATTAACTGAAAAGTTTGAGTTTGAGATGAGTGCCTATACATTAAAGTTAGATAAACTTTTAGAAAAAGAAAATAATGGAGATCCACTTTCTATTAGAGAAACAAAAAATAAAAGAGTTTATGAAGTTAATATGGTAGCATGTAATACTTATTTAAATAATCTGAATACTATAATTGCCAAAGAGTCTACTTGTGAAAACTTAATCCCATTATATAGAAAAAACTTTGATAAATTTAAATCAGATTCAGTATGGCTTAATAGAGCAGCAAGTAGAATGGATAGTAAAGATTGCTCTGATGATCCGTTATTTGTAGAATTAGTAGAAGCGTTACATGCGCTAAATCCTTCAGCTAACTCAGCTTATTATTTAGGTTTATTAAATGACAAAAAAGGGGAAACTAATTTAGCAATTCAATATTACAATGAATCTATTGAGTTAGAATCTAATAATTTAAAAAAAGCAAAAACTCTTTACAAAATTGCACTTAAGTTTAAGAAGTCTGGTCAATTTTCAAAATCTAGAACATATGCCAATAAAGCGCTAGGATTTCAACCTTCAATGGGCAGAGCTTATTTACTTATAGCTAACTTATACGCCAGTAGTGCAAATAATTGCGGAAAAACACAATTTGAAAAAAGATCTATTTATTGGTTGGCTTTAAAACAAGCGAAAAAAGCTGCTTCTGTTGATGCTTCTATAAGAAAACTAGCAAATAAAACAGCTTTAAGTTACAAGGGAAGAGCTCCTTCAAAAACAGATATTTTTAGTGAAGCTATGAGTGGTAAAACTATTTCCTTCAAATGTTGGATAGGAAAATCAGTTACTGTACCTTCACTAAACTGATGAGTTTTTTAAGATTTTTAGTATTATTTTTCCTTTTTTCGTGTGAAGATAATTTCCAAGAAATTCAAAATATAAATAATAAAAACATTCTACCAGTTGGTGTTACAGAAAATTTAAAATTAATATATACTGATTCTGCAAAAGTAAAAGCGATTCTTTATTCTAGTTTAAATAAAGATTATTCAAATAAAATTTTTCCATATTCTGAATTCCCCAATGGTATTAAAATTTCTTTTTTTGATAATGAAAATAATGAAACAATAGTTACGTCACAATATGCAATAATGTATAACAAAACTAATATTGTTGATATGAAAGGAAACGTAATTATTAATAATCATGATGGTTCTGAACTTAAAACTAGTCAATTGTACTGGGATCCTGAACAAGAATGGTTATTTACGGAAGAAAAATTTACATTTATAAATGTTGATTATGATATTGTAGCTACCAGATTAGATGCTAATAGATCGTTTACTATATTTAATACAGGAAAACTTGATGGCAAAGTTTTAGTTGATGACAAATAATTAAAGCATGACTAATTATAGAAAATTTTCAGAATTTATTTATTTAATAATATCTATTATATCGTTTTTAGAATACTTTTTCGGAAATAATCCTGATGCTAAAAGCAATATTTTTTTAATAATGGCTCTGTTTTCTTTTGGGATGTTTCTGTTTAGAAGACATTTCAGAATTAAATTTAAAAACAGGCATAAATAGATTTAATGGATAATCAAGTTCTAGTTATTCTTATTTCAATAATTTTTTCAGGTTTTTTTTCAGGAATGGAAATAGCTTTTGTTTCTTTAAATAAAATTTTTTTAGAAATTGAAAAAAAACAAAAAGGTTTAGTTTCATTTTTTATAAAAAAAATTACAAAAAACTCCTCAAAGTTTATAGCAACAATGTTGCTTGGTAATAATATAGCTTTAGTTATTTATGGAATATACTCAGGAAGGCTAATTATAAATATTTTGTTTCCTGAACTTATTAATGAATCTTCAATTGATTTTAAATATATCTTTTATCAAACATTAATTTCTACTCTTGTTATTTTAATAACTGCAGAATTTTTACCTAAAGTTTTTTTTCAAATTTATGCAAATAGACTTTTTAAATTATTTTCTTTTCCAGCTTTTATTTTTTATTATTTATTCTCACCACTAACATTTGTTTTTACTTGGATTTCAGATAGTGTTTTAAAAAAATATTTTAAAACTAAGAAAGATGAATTAAGATTAGTTTTTAGTAAAGATGAATTAGGTGATTATATAAATCAAGAGATAGGAAACGATAATGAACAACATTTAGATCCTGAAATTCAAATATTTCAAAATGCTTTAGAGTTTTCTAAGGTTAGGGCTCGAGAAATTATGATTCCAAGAGCTGAAATTGTTTCGTTAGACAGGTATGTTAATCCATCTAGGCTTAAAGAAATTTTCATTAAAACAGGCCTTTCTAAAATACTAATTCATCAGGAAAATATTGACAACATTGTTGGTTACATAAGTGTTCAACATATGTTTAATGATTATAAAAATTTTAAATCTATAATTATTTCAATTGAATTTGTTCCTGAATCAATGTTTATTAATGATTTACTAACCCTTCTAACTAAAAAGAGAAAGAGTATTGCTGTTGTAGTTGATGAATATGGGGGAACTTCAGGAATTATTACTATTGAAGATATTATTGAAGAATTAGTTGGTGAAATTGAAGATGAACATGATTCTCCAAAGTTTTTAGAAAAAAAGATAAATGATTCTCATTATAAATTTTCTGCGAGATTAGAAATTGATTATTTAAATGAAAAATTCAAATTAAATCTTCCAATTAATGAGCAATATGAAACTTTAGGCGGATTTATTATAAGTTTAAATGAAAAAATTCCAGATAAAGGAGATGAGATTTTTCATAATAATCTAAAGTTTAAAATCATAGATGTATCAAGTTCCAAAATTGAATTAATTGAATTAGTTATAGAAGATTAATTTATAAGAGTTTAACTTTTTTTTATTCCCGAGGAAATTGTATTTTCGTTTGCTACAAAAAAAAATATTATGGCTATTCTAGGACAAATTCGATCTAAATCTATTTTTTTAATTATAGTTATAGGTTTAGCACTTTTTGCATTTGTAATTTCTGGTGTTTTCGATGGTAAAGGTTACCAAGCCCAACAACCCGTTGGTATTATTAATGGTGAAGATATTTTAATTGAAGATTTTAGAGGTCAAGTTGATTTCTTAGAAAGAAACTATAATCAAAAAGGCATGGTTGCTGTAAATAATGTCTGGAACCAAAGATTAAGATCAGAAATTTTGAATCAACAATTTGAAATTACTGGAATACAATCTGGAAAAGATCATTTGCAAAATATTTTAAAAAATAATCCTACATTTAATTCTGATCAGCAATTTTTGAATGAAGCTGGAATTTTTGATATAGATAAGTTTAAAGCATTAATTATAGAGTTAAAGACAACTAATCCAGAAGCTTACGAAAACTGGAAAAATCAAGAGAAAATTTTCGAATCTCAATCTAACGAACAAATTTATTTTAATTTAATTACTTCTGGTGTTAATTATACTCAAAGTGATGGTAAATTCGAATATACTTTGCAAAATAGCAATGTAGATATAGAATATGTTCAAATCCCATACTCATCTGTTGATGACTCTTTAGTTCCGTATTCTAAATCTGATTTAAAAAAGTATATTGACAATAATAAGGACCAATTTAAAGTTGAATCCTCTCGAGATATTGAGTATGTTGTTTTTGAAGAAAAACCATCATTAGACGATGAGAATGCAATTAAAAATAGATTAAGTAAATTTCTAAAGGAATCTAAAGTGTTTAATAATGTTTCAAAATTAGACGAAATTACCCCAAGCTTGACTACAGCTAAGAATATTAAAGAATTTATAAACGAATACTCTGAAACAAGTTTTGATTCTATTTATTTAACTAAAGGATCTCTTCCGGCTGATCATGCAAACTTGTTGTTTAATTTAAACAATAATCAAACTTATGGTCCATATCTTGATGGAGATTATTTTAAAATATCTAGGATGCTAGATAAAAAAATTGGTGGATCTGTCAGGTCTAGTCATATACTAATTGCATACAAAGGAGCTCAAAATGCTAATCCAAATGTTACAAGATCTGAAAAAGATGCAAAAAAAGAAGCTAATAGTATTTTAAGAAAAATAAGAAAATCACCTGAAAGCTTTACGGAATTAGCTTTTGAATTTTCAGATGGTCCTTCTAAATCTAGAGGTGGTGATTTGGGGTTTGTTCAAGACGGTAATATGGTTAAGCCATTTAACAATTTTATTTTCTCCAAAAGAGTAGGTTCAACAGGTGTTGTTGAAACTGACTTTGGTTTTCATGTAATAAAAGTGGTTGCAAAAGACGATTTAGTTTTACTGGCTTCAATTACTGAAAAAAATGTTCCCTCTGACGAAACAAGTGATCAAGTTTTTAATTCTGCTACAAAACTAGAAATGAATTTATCAAAAGAAGGTGACATAAATGCTTTAGCTGAAAATGAAAACTATACTGTCAAGAAAGTTAATGGTATTCAAATATTAGATAATGATTTTCCTGGTTTAAAAGATCAAAGAAGAATTGTTCAATGGTTGTTTAATGAGTCAACTAATATTTCTGATTTTAAAAGATTTGATTTACCTAAGGGAGGTTATTTAATTGCTCAAGTTATCGGAATGACCGAAGAAGGTGTTTCAAATGTTCAAGATGTTTCTTATAAAGTTCTTCCTATGGTCTTAAAATCAAAGAAAGCAGATTTGATTATTAATCAAAATGATAATTCTTTAAGCATTGATGAGATTGCTAAAATTAATGGTGTTGAAGTTAAAAAAGCATTGGCACTGAATCAAAAAAATGCTACTATCAGTGGGGCAGGACTTGAACCTCTTGTTATTGGAACTTCGTTTGGAACCCCATTAAATGAAACTTCAAATTTTATTATTGGAGAAAATGGTGTTTATAAATTAAAAGTAGTCCAAAGAAAGGAGATAAATTCTAAAGACGATTCAATTGATCCAAACTTTATTATATCATATAAAAACCAACTACTTAATTTAAATAGATCATCTGTTTTTGGAGGTGTTTATGAATCGCTAAAAAACAATACAGAGATAAAGGATAATAGATCTGTTTATTATTAAACTAAAATCTCTGCATATACTTTGTAAAAGTATATGCCCAGGAAAACAGTTGAGATAATAAATTTTAATCCTGTACCAATTGCAAGGCCAATAAATGTTCCTAGAGCAGGTTTCAATGCCTTTTTGAAGTTTGTTTTTTCAATAAACTCCCCGGTAAACGCACCTAAAAATGCACCTAAAATTAGACCAAATGGCCCTCCTATAAAAAGACCTATAAACAAACCTATACTTGCTCCGATTAACCCGTTCTTAGAACCTCCTAGTTTTTTTAATCCTATTATAGGTATAAAAATATCTAATAAAAAAACAGTAAAAGAAATTAGAAATGTTATAATTAATAGCTTATTACTGAAAGGAATTAATGAAGTAAAGTGAATTACCAATAAACCTAACCAACTAGATAAAGGACCTGGTATTATTGGAGTGAAACTTCCAATTAATCCAGTTAAGCAAAGAATTAATCCTAATATCAACAGAAAAATATCCATATTTTTTTATAATAGATTGTTTATTTAAAATTATACTTAATTTTAGAATAAATAAATCAAACATGAAATTAAAACAAGTTTTATTTTTATTGATTTTAATTATAGGATGTAGTTACAATCCAAAAAATTCTACTTTTATAACCCCTGAGGTAAAGTGGACAAACAATGATGAGTATCCTTCAATTGAAGATTGTGATGAATATGATACTGAAACTGCAAGAAAAAATTGTTTTAATTCTAAAATTACTAGTCTGATTTATTCTAATATTGATTTAGGAGGTAATTTGGTTTCTAAAAAGCTCAATGATACCGTTTTACTTTCATTATTAATTGATGACCAGGGTAAGATTTCATTATTAAATATTGATAATTTAAAAGGTGTATTAATTGAAATACCTGACATTGAGTTAATTATAAGGAATTCACTAAAAAACATACCTTCTTTATATCCAGCTACTAAAACAAATTTTGGTATTCCAGTTAGCATTAAATTTAAATTACCTTTAATATTAAAATCAAATTAATTTAAAAATTGAACATTCATAAGGAACAAATAATTTTAGGTATTGATCCAGGGACAACAATTATGGGTTTTGGATTGATTAAAGTTGTTGGTAATAAAATGAACTTATTATTATTAAACGAGCTAGTTTTAAATAAGTACGATGACCATTATTTAAGGCTAAAACATATTTTCGAAAGAACTATTGATCTAATTGAAAAGTATCATCCAGATGAGATTTCAATTGAAGCTCCTTTTTTTGGTAAAAACGTACAATCTATGCTTAAGTTGGGAAGAGCACAAGGAGTTGCAATGGCTGCAGGTTTATCTAAAGAAATCCCAATCACAGAATATTCTCCTAAAAAAATTAAGATGTCTATTACTGGAAGCGGAAATGCATCTAAAGAACAAGTTGCTAAGATGCTTCAAAGTTTACTCCACATCAAAACATTACCAAAAAATTTAGACTCAACAGACGGCTTAGCTGCAGCTGTATGCCACTTTTATAATCAAAATAATAAGTTAAGCTCTGAAAAAAATTATTCAGGTTGGGGTGCTTTTGTTAAGCAAAATGAAAAAAGAATTAAAAAATAGTTTGTACAATTAATCTATAAAATTTTAATAAAAATAATTTTTGTGTCCGGAATATACATTCATGTACCTTTTTGTAAACAGGCCTGTCATTATTGTAATTATCATTTTTCAACCTCTTTAAAAAACAAGGAAAATGTAATTAGTTCAATGATAAAAGAAATTGAAATTAAATCTAAGGGATATAATGATTTAATTGAAACAATTTATTTTGGAGGAGGAACCCCGTCTTTTTTTGATACAATTGAAATAAATAAAATAATCAATTCGATTTTTTCAAAATTTAAAATATCTTCAAATCCTGAAATAACTCTGGAGGCAAACCCTGATGATTTATCAAAGGTTAAACTTAAAGAATTATCAAATAGTTTTATAAATAGATTAAGTATAGGAGTTCAGTCATTTAATGACAAAGAACTTAAACTTATGAATAGGTCACATAATTCCAAGGAAGCAAAAAATTGTATTGATAGATGCTTTAAAATATTATGAGAATATTTCTATTGATTTAATCTTTGGCATGCCAAATAGTAATTTAAAAACATGGGAATCAAATTTAAATTATGTAACGAGTTTGGACTTAAATCATATGTCTGCATATGCTTTAACTATAGAACCTAAAACGGCCCTTGAATCATTAGTAAAAAAAAATATTATTAAGCCATTGGATGAAGATTTGGTATTTGAACAACATGAATTTATGTGTGAAAAAATGTCAACACACGAATATATAAATTATGAATTATCAAGTTTTGCAAAAAAAGGGTATTTCTCAAAAAATAACTCGGCATACTGGTTGAGAAAAAAATATGTTGGAATTGGACCATCAGCTCATAGTTTCGATGGTACTTTTAGAAGCTGGAATGTTTCTAATAATGCATTATATGTCAAGGATATAACAAATAATAAAATGTTTTCTGGGAAGGAAAAACTTTCTATAATTGATCAATATAATGAGTATGTTATGACTGGTTTAAGAACATATTGGGGTATTTCACTTACATATTTAGAGAATAATTTTGGATCGTCCTACAGGAATCATTTTGAAAAAAAAGTGATAAAATATGTAGATTCATCACTTGTGATAATTAAGGGCGATGTTTTTACTACAACAATAAAAGGTAAATTTATTGCGGATGGAATAGCATCTGAATTATTTCTAATTAATCATTAGATAAATTTGTGAAATGGTGATAGAATTTAGAAATCGTTTCGATTCCTTGTAAAAAATTTGAAACTCCATAGTGTTCGTTTGGCGAATGAATTGCATCACTATCTAATCCAAATCCCATCAAAATAGTTTTACTTTCCAATTCTTGTTCAAAAAGAGCTATAATTGGAATGCTTCCTCCATCTCTTGTAGCAATTGGTTTTTTATTAAATACATCTTCATAGGCTCTACTTGCTGCTTCAAAACCAATTGTATCAGTAGGAGCAACATATGGTTGTCCACCGTGATGTTCTGTTATATTAATATTCACTGTTTCAGGCGTAATATCCTTTATATGTTTTGTAAAAAGTTCATTTATTCTTTTCCAATTTTGACCAGGAACTAATCTCATAGAAATTTTTGCAAAAGCCTTACTTGGTAAAACAGTTTTAGCACCTTCTTCAGTGTATCCTCCCCATATACCATTAACATCTAATGCTGGTCTTATAGATTGTCTCTCTATTGTTGAAAAGCCAACTTCACCATGTTCTTTGTTAAGTCCTATTGAGTCTTTAAATTCATCAATATTAAAAGGAGTTAAATTCATTTCTTTTCTTTCGTTTTCTGAAACTTCAATTACGTTGTCATAAAAACCAGGAATAGTAATTTTGTTGTTTGAATCGTGAAGAGAATTAATCATTTTGGATAAAACGTTTATTGGATTAGCTACAGTTCCACCATAATGTCCAGAGTGTAAATCTCTATTTGGACCAGTTAATTCAATTTCCATGTAAGATAACCCTCTTAATCCTGTTGTTATCGAAGGGATGGTTTTACTAATCATTCCGGTATCAGAAACTAATATAATATCATTGGAAAGTTTTTCTTTATTCTCTTTGACAAATAATTCAAGATTATCACTACCAACTTCTTCTTCTCCCTCTATCATAAATTTTACATTACAAGGCAACTCACCATTTTCTAACATGACTTCAAGTGCTTTAAGGTGCATAAACATTTGTCCTTTATCATCACATGCTCCTCTTGCGAAAATTGCTCCTTCAGGATGAATTTTTGTTTTTTTTATGTAAGGATTGAAAGGATCTTGATCCCAAAGATTTATAGGGTCTACTGGCTGTACATCATAGTGGCCATAAACTAGTATTGTAGGTAGGTTTTTGTTGATAATTTTTTCACCGTATACAATCGGATGTCCTTCAGTTTCACAAATTTCACAATTATCTAGATCTAGTTTAATAAAATGTTTTTTTAGTAATTCTGCAGCTGATCTAATATCAAGATCATGCTCAGGTTTTGCACTAACTGATGGAATTCTTAATAATTCAAACAATTCATTAATAAATCGATTTTTGTTTTCTTCAATGTAATTTTTGAAATTTTTCACTTTTAATGTTTTTGTAAATGTAATTAAATCTAGTTTTTTAACATAGTAAATTTCATAGTGATATTTATTACAATCTTGCTTATATTTGCCTCCCTTGCGGGTGTGGTGAAATTGGTAGACACGCTAGACTTAGGATCTAGTGCTTAACGGCTTGGGGGTTCGAGTCCCTTCACCCGCACTTTAAAAAAACCTTTACGTTGTAAGGGTTTTTTTGTTTTATATAAACACTAATTTACTTAGTTTTAATACTAAATTGATTAATAGCATGATTTTTGGAATAAACATAGTTATATTATAGACTCAATGAAAAAAATATTTATTACATCTTTTTTAATATTTTCTCTTCTTTTCGTAAGCTGGAAATTTAGTGAAGTAAAGTTTGACGATCCAAATAAGGACAAGCTCCTAATAGAGTTACTCAAATATGTTCTAGATAAAGGACACTATCAATCTCTTGATATAAATGATGAATTATCTAAAAAAGTATACAATAGTTACCTAGATATGATAGATCCTCAAAAGAAATATTTTTTGACCTCAGATTTAAGAGAATTTAAAAAATTCGAAAAACTAATTGATGATCAATGGCTTAGCTATGATTTAGCTTTTTTTAATTTAACCCACACTAGATTAATTCAAAGAATAAATGAGGTTGAAATGTTTTTACCTTCTTTGTTTAATTCAACATTTGAATTTGATATTGATGAAAATATAAATGTTGATTTCGAAAATTTAACCTTTTCAAAAAACGACAAAGAGCGTAAAGAAAGATGGAGAAAACAATTAAAATTTTCAATGCTAGACCTTTATGATATAAAAATTTTAGATCAAGAAAAATCTATTAAATCTAATAAGGATTATGTTGTAAAATCAGAATCCCAACTTTTAAAGGAATCACTAAAAATAGTTAATGATAATATCAATGATATTTTTGATCTAATGAATGACATTCAAAGAAAAGATTGGTTTTCAAATTATGTAAATTCATTTGTTTCTCAATATGACCCTCATACTACTTATTTCAAGCCTGAAGACAAAGATCGTTTCGATGTTAACATTTCTGGAAGATTTGATGGAATTGGTGCAAGATTACAGAAGCGAGACGGAGGAATTGAAATTGTTCAAATTATTTTAGGCGGTCCACTTTGGAAAGATAAAAAAATTGAGGCCGGAGATGAAATAATTAAAGTCGGTGAACCTGGAAAAGACCCTATTAATGTTATTGGAATGAGAATAGATGATGCAATAAAATTAATAAAAGGCCCAAAAGGTACTATAGTTGAATTAACTGTTAGACGTAAAACTGACAATGAAATTAAAACCTTTCCAATTACAAGAGATGAAGTTGTTTTAGAAGAAAGCTATGCAAAATCTACATTAATAAACAAAGACAATAAAACTTTCGGTTTGATAACATTACCTAAGTTTTATGTTGATTTTAACGATTCAAAAGAGATAAACTGTGCAACTGATGTAAAAAACGAAATTATAAATTTAAAAAAAGAAGGAATTGAAGGGTTAGTTTTAGATTTAAGGAATAATGGTGGAGGTGCATTACAAACAGTTGTAGATATGACAGGTTTGTTTATAAAAACTGGACCGATAGTTCAAGTAAAATCTATTGGAAACAGAAAAAAAGTTTTATATGACAAAGACCCTTCTTTACTTTGGGATGGACCATTAGTTATTTTAGTAAACCAGATGTCTGCCTCTGCATCAGAAATAATGGCTGCCGCTCTTCAAGATTACGAAAGAGCTGTAGTTATTGGAAGTAATAATACATTTGGAAAAGGAACAGTTCAAAACGTATTGGATTTAAATAGGTTTTTATCAAATAGTGATTTCGATTTAGGTGCTTTAAAGATAACAACTGAAAAATTTTATAGAATAAATGGAGGATCAGTACAGCTAAAGGGAGTAGAAAGCGATATTGTAACACCTAACACATATTCTCATATTGATATAGGTGAGGCAGATGAAAAAAATCCTTTAAAGTGGGATCAAATTGACAAAGCATCTTATAGGAAATGGGATGGATACTATAATCTTGAAAGTGTTATTAATGATTCTAAATTAAGAGTTTCTAAAAATGAATTATTTAATCTTATTGACCAAAATGCTAAATGGTTTTCAGAAAGAAGAGAAAATAAAAGTTATTCTTTAAATTATGATACTTTCAAAAATGAACAAAAGAAAAATAAATTAAAACTAAAAAAGTTTGATAAGGTTAAAGACTATAGTAATAATTTGATATTCAATCTTTTGAGTGATCAATCTTCAAACATTAAAGATACAGAGGAGTATAAAGAAAATCGAAAAAGATGGCACAATAGCTTGAAATCTGATATTTACGTGAACGAAAGTATTAATGTTTTATTAAATTTAAAGACAAAGAAAATCGAAAATAATAATAATAATATTTTAGCAAAAGCTGGTTGATGAAATTGTTTAAAAACACAGAATATTCAAATAATATAGGTGTTTTTTTAAGTTTTTCTTTTATTTTATTTTGTCTTTTTATTTCTTTGTTTTCTTACGTATTTATTCCTGATAGTTCTAGATTTTCAAATCAGATGCATCTTCCGATTAACTCTAAATCACCTGGTTTTAAAGCAAGTTTTATTACAGTACCCAATACTGATGTTAATGATCAATCTTTTTTAAGTAAATTATTTACAGGAAATAAATATCCTGATACTGAAATTTTGATTTCTGATTTTAAATTATCACAAAATAGTATAATATATTCTGATTTTTCAAATGATGGAAGCATAAAATCCATTCCATTCACCACTTTTCCTTCATCCCTGAGTCCGGACCAAATTATAAATAAATTTTTGATTAAAAGGTATTATTTGTTTGGTACAGATAATTATGGAAGAGATGTTTTCGGAAGAGTTATGTTAGGTACAAGAGTATCTATGTCTATTGGTATAATAGCAGTTTTAATTTCTTTATTAATTGGTGTCTTTATCGGACTAATTAGCGGATATTATGGAGGTTTTGTTGATAGAATATTAATGATGGTAATTAATATTTTTTGGTCTATTCCAACTCTTTTACTAGTCATTGCATTTTCATTAGCGCTTGGTAAAGGATTCTGGCAGGTGTATGTAGCTGTTGGTTTAACAATGTGGGTAGAAGTTGCTAGAGTAGTTAGAGGACAAGTTATATCAGAGAAAAACAAAGATTATATTACAGCAACTAAAGTTTTGGGATTTTCTGATATTAGAATTTTTTTCAACCATTTACTACCAAATATAATAGGCCCTATTTTAATTATATCAGCTGCAAATTTTGCTTCAGCTATTTTAATAGAAAGTGGATTAAGTTTTTTAGGAATTGGAACTCAGCCACCTGTTCCAAGTTGGGGATCTATGATCAAAGATAATTATCAGTATATTATTTTGGGTAAAGCTTATCTTGCTATTATTCCAGGTACTGCTATAATGTTGTTGGTTACAAGCTTTATGTTTTTAGGAAACAATTTAGAAGACTATTTTAAATCAGATTAATTTACCACTTACTCGTTCTTTGTGAGTCAAGTTTTATATATATAGAAAAAAGCAAAACAAAAGCCATCAAACTAGATCCTCCATAGCTTAAAAATGGTAGTGGGATTCCAATTGTAGGAACCAGTCCTATTACCATACCAATATTTATAAAAAAATGTGTAAATATTATAGTTACAGCTGAGTAAGAATAAATCTTACTAAACAAGTTCCTTTGAAGTTCTGCTCTTTTAGAAATTCTTAGCATTAAGAAAGTATATAAAAGAATTATAAAAGAAGCTCCTAAAAACCCCCATTCTTCACCGACAGTTGAAAATATATAATCTGTATGTTGTTCGGGGACAAAATTACCTCTAGTTTGAGATCCTTTTAAGAAACCTTCACCAGTCAAACCTCCCGAGGCAAACGCTATTCTTGATTGATTTGAGTTATATCCAGTTCCTCGATCATCTTGAGTCATACCCATCACAATATTAAATCTATTTCTGTGACGTTCTTCGAATACATTATTGAATATAAAGTCAACAGAAAAAATGAATACTGAGAAAATAAACCCATAAATAAATGTTTTTTTAATTAATTTTTTATTTTTCTTATTAAGAAAAAAAGAAATTAACATTGATATCAACAGGAATGTTATAATAATTTTTGGAGTTAATAGAATTGTCGCAAAAAACAATATTATAAATCCAACAAATAGATTCATGTATATTGAAGGGAGTCCTATTTTGTAAAAAACTAAGATAAAGCTCAAGAAAATAATAATTGTTCCAGGATCTGGTTGAAGAATAATTAAAGTAATTGGAATTAAAATAATTAGAAATGAATAAAATTGAGTTTTAATAGTTTTAAGATTTGAATTAATATCACTTAAGTATTTTGCTAATGCAAGAGCAGTTATTGGTTTTGCAAATTCACTTGGTTGGATACTAAATCCATTAAATTGATACCACGCTTGCGCACCATTAACCTCATTGCCAAAAATAAAAAGTCCAATTAAAGATAGAATTGAAATAACATAAAGAATACTTGAGTATTTTGTAAAAAAGTTGACAGGAAGAATTTGAACAAACAGAAAAATAAATAAAGAAATAATTACAAAAAATAATTGCTTAGTGAAAGGGTTTAAAGAAAAAATTGAATCCAATAAATAAGTTTGTGATGATGAAAAAATATTACCCAGTCCAAGAGCTATTAGTATACCAAGAATTAAAACGCTTAACCAATCTATTTTCTTTATGTTGACTTCACTCATTAATTGAAAAATTATTTTTTGTGTAAGGTTTTAAATATTCTTGCATCAGGTTTCCATTTAAAATATAATTTTCAAGATATTTTCTTTTGACTTCTTTTTTTAAATATTTCTCCATCATTAAACTTGCGATTGGAGCTGCCCATCTTGTTCCCCAATACCCATTTTCTATAAATACTGCAATAGCAATTTTAGGATTTTCTTTTGGAGCAAATCCAATAAATATTGAGTGATCAGTAAGTTGAGATCTTTTGCCTTTTATTTTAATAAAATTTTCAGCAGTTCCAGTTTTACCTACAACATCTATTCCATTTATTTTTGAATTTTGAGCAGTTCCTTTTTCAATTACATCAAACATTCCATCTATTATTTTTTTATAATGAATTGCATTAATTGAAGTATATTTTTTTTCTGTGAATTTAAAATCAATTGAGTCATTACTGATTTTTTTTACTAAGTGAGGTGTTTTGTACCATCCTCTATTTGCAATTATTGCCGTAATATTTGCCAATTGGATTGGGGTTGTTAAAATTTCACCTTGTCCAATTCCGTTAGAAATAGTTGTTGCTGCTCTCCATCTGTTATTTGGATACCATTTGTCATAATATTTTGAGTCTGGTATTAGTCCTGGTCTACCCAACGGATGATCATATCCTAAGTAATTTCCTAACCCAAAACTTTTAACATGATTATTCCATTTATTTATTCCATCTTTTGAATTAGAATATTTATTTAAAGTATTTTTATAGATAGTAGCAAAATAGGTGTTACAAGAATTGTAAATAGCTGTGTTTAAATCATTGCTAGTTCCTGGCTTACAGTGACATCTCATAAACCTATTCTTTGAATAATAATGCCCTTCGTTACATGAGATTCTAGTTTTAGATGTTATAATATTTTCTTCTAAAGCTATAAGACCATTAATTAACTTAAAAGTTGATCCTGGAGGGTATTGTCCCTGCAATCCCCTGTCAAAAAGTGGTTTCCCAATTGTATCGTTTTTTAGTTTAATATAGTTTTTAGATCTGTCTCTTCCAATTAGTAAATTAGGATCAAAGCTTGGAGCGTTTATAAGAGACAGTATTTCACCGCTTTGTGGTTCAATTGCAATAATACTTCCAAATTTATTAATCATTAGTGAGTCGCCATAAACCTGAAGATCTAAGTCAATTGTTAAATTTATATCCTTAGCAGATTTAAAAATTGTATCATAAATCCCATTTTTATACTTTCCTGTAATTCTATTGAAGTTGTCTTTTTGAAAATAGTTAACTCCTTTTACCCCCCTCAACTGTTCTTCATAAGCTTTTTCAATTCCTTGTCTTCCTATTAACTCACCTGATTCATAATAACTATTATCTTTAATTTCATAATCATTTACTTCACTTATGTAGCCTAAAATATTTGAAGCTGAATTTAAACGATAATTTCTATTCGATTTTTTTATTACTGAAAAACCATTGTATTTCCATAATTTTTCTTGAATTATAGCATAATCTTTTTTAGAAATTTGGGACAGAAAAACAGAGGGTTTAATTCTTGAATAATTTTTTGCTTTTTTTATTTTATCTAAAAACAGTTGTTTGTCAATTTTTAAAATTTTACAAAATTCAGTTGTATCAATTGATTTTAATTCTGAAGGAACTATCATTAAATCATAAAAGGGTTCATTTTCGACTAATAATTTATCGTTTCTATCAAAAATATATCCTCTTTCAGGATAATTATAAACTTTCTCAACAGAATTTTTATTAGATAGTTTAACATCATCAATATTTATTAATTGAACCCAAAAAAGACGAATAATAAAAATTAATGAAGAAGAAATAATTAAAAATGGAAGAAGTTTATTTTTCATTTTCAATCATAATATAAATAAATGTTGAACAAAAAATTAAAGAAATTAATGATGTTATTAATGTCTTGAACATTATTAATGAAATGAATTCAAAACTGAAGGTTTCTAATGAAAAAAGAACTAAATGATGAATTAAAATAATAGAAGATATGTATAAAAGTTTTTGAGAAAAAGTAGATTCTGAAACATAATTTTTAATTAGTTTAATTCCATGCGGATCATAAAACGATCCAAATACAAAATTTAAAATATATGATCTTAAAAAAGCAATAGATAAACAAGCCGCAGTATTAATTCCTAAAGAATTTGAGTATAGGTCAAGTGCGAATCCAAAAGCAAAACTAATTATCATAAATGTAATTTTTTCAACTTTTACTGGGAACGTAATGATAAAGACTAAGCAAACATAAGGGTCATAAGTATCAAAAAAATTAAAATTATTAAATATCAAACCCTGTAATAGCACTAAGAAAATGAATCTTTTAAAAATCAATAAATAGACATTAATCATTATTTTTTTACTTTTTGAAATTCTTCTCTATTTAAACTTTCAATTATATATACGTTGTTTAAATTACTCATATCAGTATTTAATTTGACTTTAATATTCAAGTAATTTTCTCTAGATTCATATTTAAAAGCATCATTATTTCCTGATCTAACTGAGTATGAAGTCACTTGATTTTCGTGTTTTGATATTTTTGAAACAACTCCAATTTTGATTCCTTCAGGAAATATTAATGACATTCCCCCAGTTACTATCGAATCACCAATTTTAATTTTTGCTGTTTCAGGAATATCATTTAATTTTAAGTATTTCGTGCTTAATCCATCCCATTCTAAAGTTCCGAAGTGAGATGTTTTTTTAATTTTTGCATTAATCTTTGTTTCAATATTTAAAATCGACATAATTGAAGAATAGTTTTTTGAAGTATAATTAACTATCCCTATAATTCCATCAGAATTGATTACTCCCATTTCATTTTTTAACCCGTCTTTAATCCCTTTATTAATAACTAATCTGTTTTTAAAAGATGATAAGTTATTAGAAATCACTTTTGCGTTTTTATATGAGAAATTTATATTAGTTAAGGAATCTAAACTTATATTTTTATTAATCTTTTCTAATTGATTTTTAAGAAATAAATTTTCTTCTAATAGATTAGAATTGATTTTTTTTAATTCAAAATATTCGTTTAAATAATTGAAATTTTCTGTAGAATAATTTGCTATGCTATTAGAAAAAATTAAGACTTTAGATTTGTGAAAATAATTTGAATTGAATACAAGGGTTAATGAAAATATTAATAAAATCAAATACACTACAACATCTTTTTTTCTTATTATGAAATCAATGATTTGCTGCATAACTAATATCTATTTCACCAATACACTTTTATATCTTTCAATATTTTTTAATGTTATTCCTGTTCCTCTTACTACTGCTCTAAGCGGATCCTCTGCTATAAATACTGGTAAATCTGTTTTTTTTGAAAGTCTTTTATCCAGTCCTCTTAACATTGAGCCTCCACCAGCTAGATAAATCCCTGTATTGTAAATATCAGCTGCTAATTCAGGTGGCGTTTGAGAAAGTGTTTCCATTACTGAGTCTTCAATTCTTATAATTGACTTATCTAAGGCTTTGGCAATTTCTCTATAAGATATCATAGCTTCTTTAGGTTTCCCAGTCAACAAGTCTCTTCCTTGAACTGACATATCATCAGGCGGACTTTCTAGTTCTTCAGATGCTGATCCAATTGTAATTTTAATTTTTTCTGCAGTTCTCTCGCCTATAAATAGGTTGTGTTGTGTTCTCATGTAATATATAATATCTCCAGTAAATACATCACCAGCTACTTTTACAGATTTATCACATACAATTCCCGATAATGCAATTACAGCTATTTCAGTAGTACCACCTCCAATGTCAACTATCATATTTCCCTTTGGCTGCATAATATCAACTCCAATTCCGATTGCTGCTGCCATTGGTTCGTGAATTAAATAAACTTCTTTTCCATTTACTCTTTCAGCTGATTCTCTGACTGCTCTCATCTCAACTTCAGTTATTCCTGATGGAATACAAATCACCATTTTTAGAGCAGGAGTAAAAAATCTTTTTTTAAGAGAAGGAATACTGTTGATTAATAAACTAATCATTTGTTCTGATGCATTAAAATCTGCTATAACACCGTCTTTAAGAGGTCTTACCGTTTTAATATTTTCATGTGTCTTACCTTGCATAAGACTTGCTTCTTTTCCAACTGCAATTATTTTATCAGTTCTCTTATCAATTGCTACAATTGATGGACTGTCTACAACCACTTTATCATTATGAATAATAAGAGTGTTCGCTGTACCTAGATCTATCGCTATGGATTCAGTCCAAAAGTCAAAAAAAGCCATAATTAAAAAGTTAAATTACAAGTTAATAAAAATTAATGTTTAAAGTGTCGAGTTCCAGTTAAAACCATAGAAATATTATTTTTATTACAATATTCTATTGAAAGATCATCTTTAATTGAGCCTCCAGGTTGTATAACAGAACTAATTCCGCTTTTATGTGCTATTTCTACACAATCTGGGAAAGGAAAGAAAGCATCACTTGCCATAACTGAATTGTTTAAATCAAATTTAAAATTATTTGATTTTTCAATAGCTTGTTTTAATGCATCAACTCTAGAAGTTTGTCCAGTTCCTGAACTTATTAATTGTAGATTCTTAGCTAAAACGATAGTATTTGATTTAGTATGCTTACAAATTTTTGAGGCAAATTCTAAATCTTTAATTTCTGATTTATTAGGTAATTTTTCTGTACATGTTTTGAAATTTACAACCGAATCTGTTAAGGTGTCTTTGTCTTGGGTAAGTACTCCGTTTAAGCAGGTCCTTAATTGTTGATTGTTTAAATCGGTAGTTTTTAAAACTAGTAAAATTCTATTTTTCTTAGATTTTAATAACTTAATAGCTGATTCTTCAAAACTAGGCGCAATAACAACCTCACAAAAAAGCTTGTTAATTTCTTCAGCAGTATCAAAATCTATTATTTTATTAGAAATTAGAACACCACCAAAAGCAGAAACTGGATCACCTGCTAAAGCATCCTTATAGGCGCTTAAAAGCGTGTTTCTTGAAGCCAATCCACATGCATTATTATGCTTTAATATTGCAAATGTTGGGATATCGTTATAAAATTCTAGAATTAAATTTACAGCTGCGTCAACGTCAAGTAAATTATTATAAGAAAGCTCTTTTCCGTGTAATTGTTCAAACATTGAATTAAAGTCTCCATAAAAAGTTCCTTTTTGATGTGGATTTTCTCCATAGCGCAGTTCTTTTCCATTTTTATAGCTGGCTTTAAGAGAATTATTATCTTGATTGAAATAATTAAAAATAGCTGTATCGTAATGAGAAGAGACGTTGAAAGCTCTAATTGCAAAATTCTTTCTAGATTCTAAATTGATTTCACCATTGTTATCTAGTAAATGTAAAAAATCTGAATAATCGTCTTTAGAAGATACACACATAACATCTTTAAAATTTTTTGCTGCAGCTCTAATCAAAGAAATCCCACCAATGTCAATCTTTTCAATAATATTTTCTTCGCTTTCATTTAATTTTACGGTTTCTTCAAAAGGATAAAGATCAACAATTACTAAATCAATATTTGGAATCTCAAAATTTTCAAGATCTCTAATGTCATCATTATTTTCGTTTCTATTTAAAATACCTCCAAAAATTTTAGGATGAAGTGTCTTAACTCGACCGCCAAGAATTGATGGATATCCTGTAACATCTTCAACTTTAAAAACAGGAATCCCTATTTTTCTTAAATACAACTCAGTTCCTCCTGTAGAATATATTTTTACTCCAAGTTCATTTAATTTTTTTACGATTGGTTCTAATCCGTCTTTGTCAAAAACAGAAATAAGGGCCGACTTTAATTTTAGCATACTTTATTGGAAATAAATGTGTAATATAAAAGTAGTTTTTTTTAAAAAATAACAGAAGATTTTTATAAAAATTTATATTTTATTTGAAATTAAAATATTTATATTTTTTAGAAATTCTAAATCTTCTATAGTAAATCTACTTGGTGTGTTTGAATCAATATCGATTTGTCCAATATTTTTATTGTTAACAAATAATGGAACCACTATTTCTGATTTAACGTTAATATTACATGAGATATAATTATCCTCTTTTTAACATCATCTACTATGATATGTTTATTTGATTTAGCGGTTTGTCCACAGATTCCTTTTCCGAATGGAATTTTAGTATGTTCTGTTTTTAGTCCGTAGTATGATTTGAGAATTAGATGATTATTATTGTCATGGAAGTAGAATCCCACCCAGTCGTAACCAGTAATATTTCTTTGAAGGTATTCGCAAACTAGTTGAAGAGCGTCTTGGAGTAAAAGATTTTTAAAGATTTTTCAATAAATTTATATTCCTTTTCGTACATAAAAAGAACTGCCCTTTAAAGGGCAGTTATTTATAATTTATTACATCATTCCTGGCATTCCACCACCACCCATTGGCGGCATTGCTGGTGGAGCGTCTTCTTTGATGTCAACTAGAGCACATTCAGTAGTTAAAATCATACCCGCTACTGATGCAGCATTTTCTAATGCAATTCTAGTTACTTTTTTTGGGTCAATTATACCTTGTTTCAAAAGATCCACATAAGTTTCAGATTTTGCATCATATCCAAAATTACCTTTACCTTCTAATACTTTAGCAACTACAACTGAACCTTCACCTCCTGCGTTTTCAACAATTGTTCTTAGTGGAGATTCAATAGCTTTAGTGATAATTTGAATCCCTGTAGCTTCATCTAAATTTTCACTAGTAATCTTTTCTAAAGCTTTTCTTGCTCTAAGTAACGCAACACCTCCACCTGCTACAATACCTTCTTCAACAGCAGCCCTTGTAGCATGAAGTGCATCATCAACTCTATCTTTCTTTTCTTTCATTTCAACTTCAGAAGCTGCACCAACATATAAGTACTGCAACTCCACCAGCTAATTTCGCTAGTCTTTCTTGAAGTTTTTCTTTATCATAGTCTGATGTTGTAGTTTCAATTTGAGCTTTAATTTGATTTACTCTTGCTTCAATATTCTTCTTTATACCTGATCCGTTTACAAGAGTGGTATTGTCTTTATCTATAGTTACTCTTTCTGCAGAACCTAACATTTCAATTGTAGTATTTTCTAATGTAAACCCTCTTTCTTCAGAAATTACTGTACCTCCAGTTAAAATAGCGATATCTTCAAGCATTGCCTTTCTTCTGTCACCAAATCCGGGAGCTTTGACAGCAGCTATTTTTAAAGAACCTCTTAATTTATTAACAACTAAGAGTAGCTAGAGCTTCTCCATCTACATCTTCAGCAATTACTAATAATGGTTTTCCAGTTTGAGCAACTGGCTCTAAAACAGGTAATAAGTCTTTCATTGCAGAAATCTTTTTATCATACAGTAAAATATATGGAGATTCTAAATCTGCCTCCATTTTTTCAGAATTAGTAACAAAATATGGTGATAAATATCCTCTATCAAATTGCATTCCTTCAACAACATCAACATAAGTTTCAGTTCCTTTAGCTTCTTCAACAGTAATAACACCTTCTTTACCTACTTTTTCAAATGCTTCAGTAATTAAAGTTCCAATTGCTTCATCATTATTGGCTGAAATAGAAGCAATCTTGCTTAATTTTTTCTGATGAACTACCAACAGTTTCTGCATTTTTATTTAATTCTCCAACAATTGCTTCAACAGCTTTATCAACCCTCTTTTTAAGTCCATTGGATTTGCACCAGCAGTAACGTTTTTAAACCTTCCTTAACTATAGCTTGTGCTAAAATAGTAGCAGTAGTTGTTCCATCACCAGCAAGATCATTAGTTTTAGAAGCAACTTCTTTTACCATTTGAGCTCCCATGTTTTCAAAGGATCTTCTAGTTCGATTTCTTTTGCTACTGTTACACCATCTTTAGTTATTTGAGGACCACCAAAAGATTTTCCAATAATTACATTACGTCCTTTAGGTCCTAAAGTTACTTTCACAGCATTTGCTAAAGCGTCAACACCTTTTTTCAGGCCTTCTCTCGCCTCTACGTCAAATTGTATTTTTTTTGCCATTTTTATTTTTTATAATATTAAACAATTGCAAGAATGTCTGCTTCTCGCATAATTAAGTAATCTTTTCCTTCAAGTTTTAGTTCAGTTCCGCTGTATTTTCCATACAAAACAGAATCTCCTATTTTGACAGTTACAGGATTCTCTTTGGTTCCTGGTCCAACTGCAACGATATTTCCTTTTTGAGGTTTTTCTTTGGCTGAATCAGGAATAATTATTCCTGACGCCGTTTTAGTTTCTGCTTTTAAAGGTTCAACTAGGACTCTGTCGGCTAATGGTTTAATGTTTAGTTTACTCATAATTTTATTTTTATTATAAAATACAGCAATCATGCCAAGGTTGTAATTATGACAAAATGGTCAAGGATTATTGTTTTCAGTGACAAGCTGACATTTTGATTTAAAAGAAATTATTCTTGAACCGGAATTTCCAATGGAATTTCTTCTGATAAAGCTTCAGGAATTACTGATTCTATGTTGTTAGAATCTAATAAGCTTTGAATCAGTATTTTCATTATCTATTACTTAATGTGAATATTGGATAGTAATATTAAGATTAACAAAAGAGAAGCTAAGGCCCATGTGCTTTTATCTAAAAAATCTGTAGTTTTTCTAACACCTCCTATTTGTTGAGAGTCTCCTCCACCAAAAGACGATGATAATCCTCCCCCTTTTGGGTTTTGAACCATAATTACTAAAACAAGTAAAAAAGAAACTATTAATATTATAAATCTAGAAAAATTGAAAAACTGCTCATGACTTTTATTTTTTTAAACTACTTTTTATTGTTTTAATTTGGTCTGCAAATAAACTGATTTTTTCTGGATATTTCAAACAAAGAATTTCATATGCTTTAATTGCTTCTTTAAATTTATTTTGTTCAAAATAAAGCTTTGCTAAAGTTTCGGTCATGTATTCTTTCTTGCTTAGCTTAAATCCAGCTGACAAATCTGTATTTGATATCTTATTTATTAAGGATCAATTTAGGATTTACACTCAAAAAACTTTCTGAATAATGAATTTTGTGAGGATTTTGGATTTGAAACCTGTTTACTGACTTTTAACCATTCTATAAAAGAGTTTTTAGTTTTTTCCAGAAGAAAGTATCTGGTAAAGTCTCATTATGAACTTAATTTCTCAAGCTCAATTATTCTCATAAAGAACGCTTCTGTCAGTTGAGAACAATGAACAAGTCTTAAGTGCATTATTAAATCTAATACTATTGAGTTTTTTTAGTCCTATTAGTTCAATAATTCTAGCTGCTTGAAAATAGGGATACTTCTTTTATTATATTTTTTACAGAAATACGTTTCATCCAAGCTTATATCATTTGGATTTATTACTAATTGAGTAAAATTGTCTTTGCTAATATTCTACCATTTTGCTAGATGAAGCGTTAAAAATATCTTGTGTGATTCTTTCAAAAATAAATCATGAGCTTCAGATTTAACATTCAATAATTGTGTTTCAGCAGGATAATCAAAATAAAATGAAAATCTTCTTTCAAAATTGTCATCTTCTTTTTTAAGGTTAATAAATCTAACGTTTATTCCGACATCTTAGTCTATTTTGAGATGCTGTGTAAGTCTGAAGTAGCAGTCATAGGACTAACTCTGTATTCCTTTATTTCACCTTCATAAACTAAATCTCCATCATGAGCTCACTAATTGTAAGGTTGGTTTGATTTTGTAAAATATTTTGCAAGGGCTAATGTAAAATCTCTATCTAATCCAGGTTCAAATATCGATCCCATATAGTTTCCAGCGTCATTTTCAAAAAAATTTACTTGAAATGTTTCTGTTCCCTCTGGAATTGATGCTCCTGTGAAAGAGTAACTTCCACAACTTATCAATTAAAACTACGAAAATAAACTAATTAATTTGTTTTTTATAATTCAAGGTCATGTTGTTTAATTTTTCTATAAAGTGTTCTTTCAGAAATTCCTAGTTCAATAGCGGCAGCTTTTCTTTTTCCATTATTTCTTTCCAATGCTTTTATTATTAATTCTAATTCTTTATCATGAATAGATAAGGTTTCTTCTTCATTTATTTCTTCAGCAAAATGATATTTATCTTCATTAGAATTAATTTTTCTAAGTACTTTATTTTTTTTTCAATTTCAATTAGATCTGAAGATTTTGTTTGGTTCTGATTTAAGTTCATATAATTTTTCTAATGACTTATTGTTTCTTCTTTTTAAATCAATATTTTTTGTCTTCACTATTTAAATGTTTTGTAATTTTTTTTAAATCATTTAAATCTTTTTTCATGTCAAAAAGAATTTTATATAAAATTTCTCTTTCGTTTGAAAAATCACTATGAATCTCTTTCTTTATTCACAAGCAGGAAGGTTAGAACTAAAGTCTGGAAATAAGATTGAAGTAATGAGCTTGAAACATTTCTATTTTCTTCCAAGACAGATAATTGTTCAGCTACATTTCTTAATTGCCTAACATTTCCATTCCAATTGATACATAGTTAAGAAGTTTTTGAGCATTTTCGTCTAATCGAACTGTTGGCATGTTATATTTTTTTGCAAAATCTGAGGCAAATTTTCTAAATAATAAATGTATGTCTTCTTTTCTATTTCTAAGTGCGGGAACTTTAATCTCCACCGTGCTTAATCGGTAAAAAAGATCTTCTCTAAATTTCCCTTTATTTATTGCAACATCCATATTTAAATTAGTAGCAGCAACAATCCTTACATTAGTTTTGTGAACATCAGAGGATCCTACTTTTATAAATTCACCGTTTTCTAAAACTCTTAAAAGTCTAACTTGAGTAGTTAATGGAAGCTCACCAACCTCATCTAGAAAAATTGTTCCACCATCTGCGACTTCAAAATAACCCTTTCGTGAGCTGGTAGCTCCTGTGAAAGCACCTTTTTCATGTCCAAATAATTCAGAATCAATTGTACCTTCAGGAATAGCGCCACAGTTAACCGCTATATACTTGCTATGTTTTCTGTGAGATAATTGATGAATTATTTTTGGAAAACTCTCTTTTCCAACCCCACTTTCACCAGTAACTAAAACTGAGATATCAGTTGGAGAAACTCTCAAGGCTTTTTCAATTGCTCTGTTCAATAAGGGGATCATTACCAATTATTCCAAAGCGTTGTTTTATTGTTTGTCTAGATGATTCCATTATTTATTAGAATAATTAATGACTTTTCCAATTAAGGTAGCAGAGGTGCAGTTTTTAACTAAAACATTTACAAAATCTCCAACTTTATAATCCTCTTTGTTAAATACAACCACAGTATTTTGTTGATTTCTGCCGCTCCACTGTAAATTGGATTTTTTTGATTCTTTTTCTATCAAAACTTCAACAATTTTACCAACATAACTATTGGTTCTAAAGTTGCTGTGTTCTTGCTGTAGATCTACAATTTCTTGCAACCTATTTTTTTTAGTTAATTCACTAATATTATCATTCAAATTTTTTTGCAGCATAAGTTCCAGGCCTTTCCGAATATTTAAACATGTAACCGAAATCATATTTAACCTGATTCATTAAATCAAGAGTTAGTTTGTGGTCCTTTTCTGTCTCGTTTGGAAAACCTGTAATCATGTCTTGAGAAATAGAACAATCAGGAATAATTTCTTTAATTTCTTTAATTAAACTTAAGTATTCTTTTCTCGTATGTTGCCTGTTCATAGCCTTTAAAACATTATCGCTTCCTGATTGAACAGGAAGGTGGATATGTGATTGCATATATTTTTATATTTTGACATTGTAACAATCACATCAGAACCCATGTCTTGTGGATTTGAAGTAGAAAATCGGATTCTTAAAGAGGGAAATGTTTCGGCAACTAACTTTAATAATTTAGAAAAATTAATTGAAGTTCTTTGTCTTAATTCGCTGATTTTTTTAAAATCTTTTTTAAGCCCTCCTCCATACCATAAATAACTATCCACATTTTGACCTAAAAGTGTAACTTCTTTATAGTTATTAGTAACTAATCTTCTAATTTCTTCAATAATACTTTTAGGATCACGACTTCTTTCTCTTCCTCTTGTAAATGGAACAACACAAAATGAACACATATTATCGCATCCTCTGGTGATTGAAACAAAAGCTGTAACACCATTGGAAGATAGGCGAACAGGGCTTATGTCACCGTAGGTTTCTTCTTTTGATAAAATTACATTTACTGCATTTCTCCCTTCGATTAACTTCATTAATTAAGTTCGGTAAATCTTTGTAAGCATCAGGCCCAACCACTAAATCTACTATTTTCTCTTCTTCTAGAAATTTATTTTTTAACCTTTCTGCCATACAACCAAGAACACCGACTTTTAAATTTTTATTGTGTCTTTTCAATTTATTAAAACCTTGAAGTCTTTTTCTAATAGTTTGTTCAGCTTTGTCTCTAATTGAGCAAGTGTTTAATAGTATCAGATCCGCATCATCTAAATTTTTTGTTGAATTATAGCCCTCATTGGAAACTATTGAAGCAACTACCTCACTGTCAGCAAAATTCATTTGACATCCGTAACTTTCTATATAAAATTTTTTAGAATTAGTTTTAACAGATTGTGGTATAGTTTTTTTATTTTTTATTTGTAGCTCAATGCTCATTATGTATTTTAATAATTAAATCTGACAAATATAATAATTATGACAAGATGTCAGTAATAAACTTATTATAAATTAAACTTTAAAATGTGTCAATGATAAAATTGAATAAAAAAAATAATATACTTTTGTGTATCTTAAATTCCAAAATATATGTCGAAAAACCTAGTAATTGTTGAGTCTCCTGCTAAAGCAAAAACAATTGAAAAATATCTTGGAGCCGACTTTAAAGTAGCATCAAGCTATGGGCACATATCAGATTTACCTTCAAAAGAGATTGGTGTTGATGTGAACAACGATTTTAAACCTAAATATATTATTTCTAAAGACAAAAAAGATGTTGTTAAGGATTTAAAAAAACAAGCTGAGCATGCTGATTCTGTTTGGCTAGCCAGTGATGAAGATAGAGAAGGGAGAAGCTATAGCATGGCATTTATTTGAAAGTCTTAAACTTGATAAAGCAAAGACTAAAAGAATTGTTTTTAGAGAAATTACCAAAAAAGCTATTTTAAAAGCTATTGAAAACCCTAGAGAAATAAATTATGATCTAGTCAATGCTCAACAAGCTAGACGTAGTAATTGATAGGTTAGTTGGATTTGAAATTTCTCCAATTTTATGGAGAAAAGTTAAAGGAGGTCTTTCAGCCGGTAGAGTTCAGTCAGTTGCAGTTAGACTGTTAGTGGATAGAGAAAAAGAGATCAATGATTTTGTTCCTGAATCTTCATTTAAGATTGCCGCAAAATTTTCTGATTCAAATAATAATAGTTCTAGATGCACAATTATCTGGAACTTTTGATTCTGAGGATGAAGCTAAAAACTATTCTTAGAAAAAAGTCTTGATTCTAATTTTTCAATTTCATCAGTAGAAAAAAAGCCATTTAAAAAATCTTCATCAGCACCATTTACAACTTCAACTTTACAACAGGAAGCCTCAAGAAAATTAGGATTTTCAAGTAAGCAGGACAATGTCTGCAGCCCAAAGATTGTACGAGTCCGGTAACATAACA
>CALJVK010000003.1 GCA_937773465.1 uncultured Flavobacteriaceae bacterium
CATCATCAAACGGTATTGAAGTTATGATAAAAGGAACTCCAATCCAAACTGCAGACTTTAGATGGGATTTAGCATTTAACTTTGCTACGATGGAAAAGACTGTAGATTTCATTTACGATGGTATTGAAAGAAACATTCTTGATTCATGGTTGTCTTGGTCAAGTATGGATTTACAAGAAATTGTAGGTGAAGAATGGGGAATGTTATACGGAAGAAAAAGATTGAAAGACGATAACGGTAACTGGGTATACTACGCAAGTGGAAATCACAGATATGAAAACAATCAATTGTTAGGAAATGTTATGCCAAACTATACTGGTGGTATTACATCTAACTTACATATAAAAATTGGGATCTTGCTATCGGAATTGACTTCCAAGATGGTGGTTTATACCACTCAGTAACAGATATGTTCTCAATGGCTGCAGGTCAGCATGAATGGACTGCAGGTACGTAACGACAAAGGAAGTCCAAAAAGAGATCCAGTAAGTGCTGGAGGTGGTGTACACCAAGTTGGTGTTTATGCTGACGGAAGTACTGCTGATTTCTACAGAGCTCCAGATAGCTGGGCTTGGGGTAACTGGACTAGAGATGATCTTTGGTTAGTTGATGCTTCTTTTGTTAAGTTAAGACAAGTAAGATTAGGTTACACATTTGATGCTGATAAATTATCAAATTCTCCATTTACTGGAATTGATATAGCATTAATTGGAACAAACTTAGCAATCCTTTCTGAAACTACAGATTGGGGTGACTATAGAGGTGCTAAAACACCTGGTTTAGATCCATCTGAACTTGGTGGAAACTGGTCTGGAAGCTATTTCGCCAGTGAAGGTGGGCAATTACCATCTGCTAGATCATTTGGACTTAACGTAGCCCTTAAATTTTAATTATAAATTATTATAAATAATGAAAACACAAATTCAAAAAATAATCGGACTGTTAACAATAAGTAGCTTATTGTTCGTGTCCTGTGAAACTGTAGATTTTGGGGATGAAAATTTAAATCCAAACTCAATATCTACAGCTAACACTGGTGCACTTATTACAGGTGCAATGAGAAATATCCCAAGTATTGTTAGTAGTGTAAATCCTTTGTTATTATCTCAGCAAGTTTCTGAGATTACATACAATGAAGATTCATGTTACGAAACTATACAATGGGATTTCGACGGTTTCTATACTGGTCCACTAATGGACTTACAAACCGTAATTAACCTTAACAATTCTGAGAATGCTGCTGAATATTCATCATCAGGTTCTGTAGGAATGCAAAAAGGTGTAGCTCATTTGCTTAGAGTATACATGTTACAAGCAATGACTAACATGTGGGGTGCAATGCCTTATTCAGAAGCTCTTCAGGGAGTTGACAATTTAAAACCTGTTTATGACGATCAATCAGCAATATATGCTGGTATGATGGCAGAAATTGATGCTGCATTAAGCTTTTTAGATGGTGGTGGATTATCTGGTGACTTTATGTTCAACGGAGATGCTACTAAATGGAGACAATTCGGAAACACTATGAAAATGGTAATGGCTATGAGAATGGCTGATGTTGATCCTGGTGCTGCTCAAGCTGCATTTAAATCAGCTATAGCTGGTGGTGTACTTGGAAGTAACGCTGATAATATTCACTATCCTTACACTACTGCTGATGCTAACGATAACCCATGGCAAGATAGATTTCAGTCTAGAGAAGATTATGCTGCAAGTGATGTAATGGTTGACCATTTATTCGCTAACAGTGACCCTAGATTAGCTAAGTATGCTGCTCCTGTTGTTAGTGCAACTGGAGATACATCAAAAATCGACTATGTTGAATATGGTGGAAGTACTTACGCTGGTATGCCTTATGGTGTGTTAAACCCAGGTATTTTACAAACTAGAATTTCTTTCTTACCATCTTCTATTATTTATGATGGTACTAATGCTGGAGGAATGTTATATTCTTATGCTCAAGTATGTTTCTCATATGCAGAAGCACACTTAAGAGGTTGGACTGGATTAGCTGGTGACGCTCAAACATGGTATGAACTAGGTATCGCTGCTTCTCATGCTCAATGGGGCGTTAGTACTGCTGATGCTGTAGCGTACTTAGGTACTATTGCTCCTGTTTCTATGGAGACAATGGCTACTGAAAAGTGGGTTGCATTATACATGCAAGGTCATGAAGCTTGGTCAGAGTGGAGAAGATTGGATTATCCAGTTTTAACTCGTGCTACTGACGCATTAACTGGAACTGGAATACCAATGAGATATGGTTATGGTGCTAGATCTGCTAGTGCTAACAAAGCTAACCATGATGCTGCTGTTGCAAAGATTTCTGGATATAGCCAAGATTCTAAAGTATGGTGGGATACTAAGTAATTTTAGTAACCTATCTTAATATATAAAAAAGCGCTCTTAGGAGCGCTTTTTTTATTTAAACATAAATAATAATTAATACTAATATTATATTCTTAAATTTACAATATGAAAAAACTGTTAAATTCACTATTAATTTTATTATTGTTATCATTTCAAAACTCATTTGGTCAAACATTTGAGATTTCAGAAATTTTTGAAACAAGCAGTGTGATATTAAACAAATTAAATGAAAATGATTACAGCCAAGCAGAGGGATCACCATATTTAGATAAAAATTTTAAAAGTGGTAAACTAATTTTTGAAAATAGTAAAACATATAATGTACTTGCCAGATTAAATGTAGGATCACAAAAATTTGAAATAAAAAAAGATTCCAATTCAGAACCAAATCTCATTGAAATAGATAATTCTGTAAAAGTTGAAATGAATGGTAATACTTATAAATCTTATTCGATTAATTTAAATGGACAAGAAATCATAGCCGTTTTAGAGGATTGTATCGAATTAGAAAATATTTCTCTCTACTATTTCCCTAAAAAAGTAATTAAAATGCCTGTTGATACAGGAGGAGCAAATGCTCCATCATCTGGGTCATCAAGAGTGCCAAAACCTAAATGGGCTGATGCGAGTGAATTTGTGGTAAAAATTGAAGGTATGTGGCACATAATCCCAAAATCATACAAGAAATTAGTAGCTAAAAATATATTTGATCAAAAGCTTTTAAAAAAATATAAAAAAGCAAATAAATTGAATCTTAAGAATAAGGGAAAGCTTAATAGAGCTAGTTTCCTACTTTAATTCAATATAACTGATCAACTACATACAAAATGGATAAAGAAACCTTAATATATGGGATTAGAGCTGTTATAGAAGCCATTGATGCAAACGAATCAATAAATAGAGTTTTTATGCAAAGGGGGTTAAATAATAAAAATGGATATGAATTAATAAAAAAATTAAATCAGAATTCAGTTGAAATCTCTTATGTACCTGTTGAAAAATTAAATAGATTAACTCCAAAGAACCATCAAGGTGTTGTTGCAACTATTTCACCTATAAACTTCTTGTCTATTTCTGATTTGAGTGACTTAATTGAATCTAAACCTAAATCAATTTCATTATTAATATTAGATCAATTATCAGATGTAAGAAATTTTGGAGCTATAGTTCGAACTGCAGAGTGTACTGCAATAGACTGTATAATAATTCAGTCCAGTGGAAGTGCACCAGTAAATGGAGATACTATAAAAACATCATCTGGAGCAATTTTTAATGTCCCAATTTGTAAAGTATCCCATATTAAAGATGCTATTTTTCTTTTAAAACAACACGATATTAAAATATTTGGAGCATCTGAAAAAGCTGAAAATAATATTTTTGAAACTAAATTCGGAAAATCACAAGCGATTATAATGGGGTCTGAAGGAAAAGGTTTATCTAGCTCGGTTGTAAATCTGTGTGATGAATTAGTTAGAATTCCACTTCATGGAAAAATAGAATCTCTAAACGTATCAGTAGCGTGTGGTGCTATCTTATATGAAATGATACGACAAAAAAAATATTAATTAGAGAATTTCTTTTAAAGATATCAGGTCAGAAATTATTAAAGAGTTTTCGTGACAAGATTCGTTGTTAGAGTTTAAATGAATAGCCTTAAAGCCATTGTTAAGCGCTCCCATCACATCAGCCTGATAATTGTCACCAATCATTAAACATTCGTTTTTATAAGCCGCTTTAGAAATATTATAAGCGTAATTAAAAATTTTTGAATGAGGCTTTTTAACTCCAACTGTTTCAGAATCAATTATACAAGTGAAGTATTTACTAAGATTAGAATTTGAAATTTTTGTATTCTGGACCTCAGTAAATCCATTTGTAATTATATGTAGTTTGTATTTTTGAAATAAATAATCTAAAACTGAAATAGCATTAGGCAAAAGAAAATTATTATCAGGAAGATGTTTTACATAATCATTAGAAATCTTGTCTATTAATCCTGAATCTATTTTAATATTTAACTTTTCAAAAGTAGATTTTAATCTGTTGTGTCTTAAATATTCCTTAGTAATCTTATCGTCTCTATACAAGTTCCATAATGAAAAATTGATTGGCATATAAACTTTCAAAAATTTCTGAAGATCAATAGTAATATTATACTTATCAAGTAAAAACTTAAAAGTAAGTGCAGAATTTTTTTCAAAATCCCAAAGTGTATGATCTAAATCAAAAAATATATGTTTAATGTTTTTCATTAATTATTTTTAATAAAATCATTTAAAACTTCTAAATCAATTGAAGCATAATTACCTGAACTCATGAATAATAAATTAGTATTATCATATGACAATTCAAACAAGTAAGACTTTAATTGGTCAGAATTTGAAAATACCATCATATTATCATCATTAAATGAATCTTTTATTTTTTGAACAGAAATATTCTTTAAACCTTTACTTTCAACAGCTTTAGGATCATAAAACAAAATTCTGGTATCAGCCTGTTTTAAACTATTTCGGTATTCTCCAATAAAATCTTCATTTAAACTACTAAAAGTGTGCAATTCGAGAAGAGCAATTAGTTTTCTGTTTTTATATTGAATTTTTAAAGCATTTGTTGTTGCACTGACCTTACTTGGAGAATGAGCAAAATCTTTAAAAAATGCTCGATCATTCATTTCTAATAATGACTCCAGCCTCTTATCGGCTCCACCAAATGAGACTATAGAACTATTAAATTCTTCTTCTTGAACTCCCATTAATTGACATATCAATTTAGCTCCTGAAAGATTACTTAAATTATGGTCGCCAAATATTTTTAATGGAAGGCTACCTTCATCTGTTATTAAATATGTAATGTCATTTTCAATCAATAATTCAGGCAAAGAATACTCAAGTTTTCTTATTGAATTTGAACAATTTTGAACCATTTGATTTAATTCTAAATCTAATTCATTGTATACTATAGATCCTCCAGAAACAATAGAGTCAAGAAAAATTTCAAATTGTTTAGAATAAATCTCTTTTGTTGGAAAGACATTAATATGGTCCCAAGCAATTCCGCTTAATAATGCAATATTTGGTTTATATAAATGAAATTTTGGTCTTCTATCTATTGGTGAAGATAAATACTCATCACCTTCAAGTAATATAAAATCATTTTCATCAGTCAAATGAACCATAGTGCTAAAACCTTTTAACTGGGCTCCTACCATGTAATCAACTGAAATATTATTGTCATTAAGGACATGTAAAACCATTGCTGTAATAGAGGTTTTTCCATGACTTCCTCCAATAACTACTCTTGTCTTATTTTTAGACATTTCGTAAATAAACTCAGGGTATGAAAATATTTTAATTGATTTTTTTTGTGCCTCAATAAGTTCTGGATTGTCCTCGCGAGCATGCATACCAAGAACAACAGCAATCTAATGTCATCAGAAATACGCTGCTGACATGCCAGCCAAGTTCATTTGGAAACAAACCATGGGATGTATCAGACTTGAGTTTTTGAGGGCTCAAAAATAGATATCATCACTACCAGTACACATGATAACCTTTAATGTGTAAAGCTATAGCTAAGTTATGCATCGCAGCTCCCCCCTATAGCAATGAAATGAATTCTCATGCAATTAAAACTCTAATTTAAGATTAAAATTAAGTCATTAACCAAACCTTCCATCAAAGATCTTTAACTTCAACTAATGCCAATGTTGGTAAACAGATGAAATGAACTCATATAAGCAATGATTTAAATCTCTGTCTAAATATCTAAAGTTGATTCTTCAGCCTTACCTCGTCGTCTAATTAAATCAGACTTTAGAAATAGCAATTAATCCTCTGTTTGTCTAGCAGTCTCAGGATTGTATCTTCTTCAAGTTCACTTAGAAGAATATCGTATTGATTAACCAATATCTATCGGCATTCAGCAGGAAGCATAAACAAGCAGAACTGGAGTTCCTTTCAATATGTCTTAAGAAAATGATGCCCTAACCCCTCTTCCTTCAGCAGCACCTTCAATAATTCCAGGGATATCTGCCATAACAAACGACCTGTAGTCTCTATACTTGAACGATACCTAAATTAGGTTTTAGAGTGGTAAACTCATAATCACCAATTTTAGGTTTAGCAGAGGTTATAGTTTTACAGATAAAGTGTGATTTTCCAGCATTGGGAAAACCAACTAAACCGACATCAGCTAAAAGCTTTTAATTCTAATGTAATTTGTTTTTCTTCAGCGGTATTCCAGGTTGAGAGTATCTAGGGGTTTGATTTGTAGGAGATTTAAAATGCCAGTTACCTCTTCCTCCTTTTCCACCATTACATATTATTTTTGTCTTCAGTCTCATATGTAATTTCAAAAACAATTTCATTTGTATCAGTATCTCTGACAACTGTACCTAGTGGAACATCGATAAAAACATCCGCTCCATCCGCTCCAGTACTTCTACTTTTACTCCCATGACCACCATGTTCAGCTTTAATATGTCTTTTAAACTTAAGATGTAATAGTGTCCAATAATTAGAGTTCCCTCTTAAAATAATATGCCCTCCTCTACCACCATCACCTCCATCAGGCCCTCCTTTGGTAATATATTTCTCTCTATGTAAGTGCATAGACCTTTACCTCCATTTCCAGATGTTACAAATATTTTAACATAATCAACAAAGTTTCCTTCAGTCATAGTTTATAGTTAAAGGGATTCAATAACACTACTCAATCTCTCAGTGATAATTTTGACACTGCCTTCTCCATTAACACCATAATATCTATTTTTTTTCATATAAAAATTTTTAAGAATAGCAGTTTTTTTATAGTATTCAGATATTCTGTTTTGTATAATATCTTTAGTTGAGTCATCAACTCTTCCACTTGTTTTTCCTCTTTCTAATAATCTAGAAATTAAAATTTCATCATCTACTTCAAGAGCTATCATAGCGCTTATATTGGAATCATTTTCTGCCATTAATACATCAAGTGCTTCAGCTTGATTATTAGTCCTAGGGAAACCATCAAAAATAAATCCGTTAGAATCTAAATTATTTCTTACTACTTCATTTAACATATTGATGGTAACTTCATCTGGTACTAAATGCCCTTTGTCCATAAAAGATTTTGCCATCAATCCTAGTGGGGTACTGTTTTTAATATTAAATCTGAAAACATCTCCAGTTGAGATATGAAATAAATTAAATTTAGTCTTTAAAAACTCAGCCTGAGTTCCTTTACCAGATCCTGGCTTTCCAAATAATATTAAATTAATCATAGTAACTAAAAATATAAGAAAACAAATATAACCCCAAAATCAATAGTTAAATAATTTTATTCTAAATAACATTTTAATGTATTTTTGCCAAACAATCATTTGAATGAATTATTCTAAGGCAGATTTTACATTAGGTATTTTAGGTGGCGGACAACTTGGTAAAATGTTGCTACAAGTCACTTCTAGATTAAGTATAAAAACTAATATTCTTGATCCTAGTGATGATTCGCCATGTAAAGAAATCTGTTCTAAATTCACAAAAGGTCCATTAATGGATTTTGATACAGTATATAATTTTGGAAAAGAATGTGATTTGGTTACTTATGAAATTGAACATGTTAATGTAGATGCATTAGAAAAGTTAGAATCCGAGGGCATAAAAGTATATCCTGATTCTAAAACTTTAAAAATTATTCAGGACAAATCCACTCAAAAAAAATTTTTTATAAAAAATGATATTCCAACTGCAAATTATAAGCACTACAAATCATTAAATGATTTAGATACTATTAAATACCCATGTGTTTGGAAGAAGACTAAATTCGGATATGATGGATATGGCGTTAAAATTTTGAAATCAAAAGATGATATTAAAAATTTACCTGAAACCGAGTTTATTATTGAAGATCTTATTCCATTCAAAAAGGAATTAGCTACAACTATAGCAAGAAATAAAAGTGGACAAATTGAAATTTTTCCGATAGTTGAAATGATGTTCAATGAAGTTTCAAATCAAGTTGAATATGTGTTATGTCCTGCACAAATAAGTTCTGAAATAAATGAAAAGGCAAAAAAACTAGCATTAAAAGTTTCCGAATCATTTAAACAAGTCGGGTTGCTTGCAGTTGAAATGTTTTTAACCAACGATAATGAGATTTTAATCAACGAAGTAGCACCTAGACCTCACAATAGCGCACATTATTCAATTGAAAATTGTATAAATTCTCAGTTTGATCAACATATTAATTCTATACTAGATTTACCACTTGGCTCTTCAAAATCAAATTTTTATGCAATTATGATTAACTTAGTAGGTGGATTGGGTTATGAAGGTCAGGTTGTGTATGAGGGTATCAAAGAAGCTATGTTAATTGACAATGTAAAACTTCATATATATGGAAAACACAAAACAAAACCCAATAGAAAGATGGGACATGCTACTGTGTTAGGTTCTAATTTAGAAAATGTATTAAAAAAAGCTAAAAAATCAAAGAATTAGTTAAAGTAAAAACATAATTATTATGGCAAAAGTTGGTGTTATCATGGGAAGTAAATCAGATCTTCCAATTATGCAAGAAGCAATCGATATTTTAAATGAATTTGGGATTGAAAATGATGTTGATATAGTATCTGCTCACAGAACTCCTGAAAGAATGATGGAATATGGGAAAAATGCTCATAAAAACGGATATACAGTAATTATAGCTGGTGCTGGTGGAGCGGCACATCTTCCTGGAATGATGGCTTCAATTACACCTCTTCCTGTCATTGGAGTTCCAATTAAATCAAGAAACTCTATTGACGGATGGGATTCAGTATTATCAATTCTTCAAATGCCTAGTGGAGTTCCTGTAGGAACAGTTGCTCTTAACGGAGGGAAAAATGCAGGAATATTAGCTGCTAAAATTATAGGAAGTAATAACAAAAAGGTTTTAAATAAAATTTTAAAATTCAAAGAAGAGCTTAAAAAAAAGGTTTTAAACGATTCTTCCAAATAGGATTGACTGAATTATAAACCAATATACAGGAACAGATTCTACCCAGAAGCTTGAAAAATACTTTGTTTGATTTTTCTTTGTTTTGTAAATAATAAAAATCAAAATAATAGATATTAATATATCTGATGTAAGATCATTGTTTTTTGATTGGTTTATAAATGAAATAGAGATAAAAATAAAACTCAGTACGTAAGAAATATACTTTGATTTTTTTATTCCAAAAATTTGAGGAATTGTTCTTAGCTCTTTAGAATCGTAATTTAAATCTCGTATTTCAAATGGCATGCTATATATAACTACAAATAAAAAAAACTGAACAAAAAGTACTAAAGAGCCATAGTAATCCATTTGTTTAGATTCAATAAATGGTAACAAAACAGTTGAACCAGACCAACATATTGCTACAAGAAATAATTTAATCTTACTACGATTTCTAAAATTAGATTTCGAATGATTTAATGGAAAGACATATAAGAGACAAATTAAAAAAAGAAAAAATCCAAAAAATAAAGTTTTCCAACCCAAAAAAAATAAAGAAAACAAAAGAACACAACCTGAAATAAAACTTAGTATTTGTATTTTTTTTATTGGCACATTTTGTACAAAGAAATAGTACGGCAAAGTTGATGCATATTTTATAAAATTATAAACAATAATAGTTGAACTAAAAAGGCAGATTAGTACATAATAATTTATAGTAATTTGTTGTTTAAAAATAGACACTAAATAAAGTGATACAACACAAAATCCCAGATGTAAGCTTGATTTTATATAAAAATCAAAAGCTTTTTTATAAAACAACATTTATCTGAATTTGTAAATTATAATTTCTAGTTAAAAAATAAGTTAAAAACTTTTTACTCAAAGTTCTAAAATTATGCATTATTTAGGATGATATTAATTAATTTTGAACTAAATATTTTTATAAATGTATAATTTTGCAGACAGACACATTGGAATAAATAATCAAGATAAAATTTCTATGCTTGAATATATTAATTCAAAAAGTATAGAACAATTAATTTCTGAAACAATTCCTGAAAATATTAGGTTAAAAAAAGAGATGAATCTTAAACCAGCTCTTTCAGAAAACGATTACTTATC
>CALJVK010000004.1 GCA_937773465.1 uncultured Flavobacteriaceae bacterium
TAGTTAAAGGATCTAATTCTTTTAAGAGTTTACCAAATCTGTCGAAGATATAGACTTTGCTTCCAGCATTAAAGTCTGATCTAATTCCAAGTATTTTCCAAGTCTCATTAATACCATCTCCATTTGGAGTAAAGTATTTTCTGTATCCAATTACAGACACATCAATTTGAGCTATACCACATCCATAGTCGTAAGTATAATAACTGTTTTTGTCACGGATATAAATGGTATGTATACCAGGTCTTATCGATTCAAAAACAGGTTCGTCTTGATACGGTCCAAATGCTTCGTCTAAAGAAAATTCATAATCACCGATTCCAAGATTAAGAGTGTCAATTGTAATTGTATTGGTGTTGTCGTTCTTTAGATCATCAACAGTAATATCGTCAAGTGATATTTTAGCCATTTCAGATTCTGTAACTGTAATGCTTTTAGATCTCGTACAGAATGTAATAGCATCTTCAACAATCACAGTATATACTCCTCCTTTATCTACTTTGATAGTTTCGGTTGTTTCATTATAAGCACTATCATCCACACCATTTAAATCAACTCTAGACCAGCTGTAATTGTAGATACTAGGATCATTAGCTCCGTTCCAGTTGTACGTTCCTATTTCAAGTGGATTGTCTGGAATAGGGTTAAGACAAACTATAATTTCATCATCAATATCAAAACTAGGCAAAGGGTTGACAATAAAATCAATTTCTTTCGTTTATTATACAGTTTAAATTTAATGGGTTTTCAATTGTAACACTAACAGTTTGAGTTTTGGTATTAAAAGGATTGGGCAGTTTGCTATCAGTTTGTATTGATCCTAGTTCATCTAGATATGTGAATTCAATATTTAATTTGGTTAGGTCTTGAGAAATACCTGAGATAGGATTTGTTGTTAATAAATCTATAACTTCAGACGTATCAAAAATATCATAACCATCAACATCACTTAGTCCATCATCACCATCACAGTGAGGGGCTATGACAACTGGATAAGCCTCCGGACTATCATTTACGATAAATTTTAATGTAGTTATATCATAACATAATCCGTCTGGATTTAATATGTTAGGGCTATCAGCTTCTCTTTCTACTTTAATTGTAATAGTTTGAGAAGCAGTTTCAAATACAGGTCCGAAGTTTTCAATTTGAGTTCCATCTTCATTAAAGTAACTTACACTAACATTCGTCTGATCTTGGACAACCTCACTTTCAATTAACGAAACATCGAATGGAAATTTTCCATCTTGAGAGTCTAAATCAAGTGGACTGTCTCCATCACACTGCTTTTCAATTGTTACTGGATTAGCAATAGGTTTTGGTTCAACATAGAGCTCTCCTACTTTAGCAAAACCTAAACAAGTAAACTTAGTAATGTCTATATTAACAATTCTAGCCCATATTTCTTGAACATTTGGTGTGGAGTTAGTAAAATCTTCATTTAAATTAATTGGATTATCTCCCGTTAAGCCATCAGTTGAATTTCTATGAAGAGTAACTTTAATATTTTGATCTTGAAATATAGCTTTAGATGCAATTAATTTATCATTAATTTCTTTTAAAACGGAACTTGAGAATACTGATAACCCATCTTGATTTAATGCATCAGAATCTTCACAAACTGAGTATAATGTATTGTTGTCTTCAATAAAAGTTTCAGAAATTTCACTAGCTCCAACTGTAATTTCAATTTTAAGCCTTTCGTTACCATTTTGAGTTTTAGAAATTCTTTCACAGCCATTTTCAGTTGTTATTTTTATCCAAACTTCGTCATATAAAGGATCGTTATAAAAAGCTGTAGGATTATCAATTTTTTGTGTTAAATTTTCATCACTGTAATACTCAAAAGTTTCCTTTGAGAAATTACTTGAAAATAAAGATTGTGATTCTGTTAGGTTGTGCAGGGTAACCCCGTCATTTTCACTGCCTTTTCCATCGTCACATTGCTCAATTTTAATTAGATTTTCATTTATAACTGGAAGTGGAGTAACAATAAATTCAATTTCATCTGAAATAATACAACTGTTATTAATATTATTAGTAACTATTACTGATACAGTTTGTGATTGAGTATTAAATGGATTTGGCAACTCATTTGAAATCTGTGTATTACCATCTTCATCAACATAAGTATAAGAGACAGAATAATCTGTTAGACTTTGCATTTGAGATGTTACAGGATTTGTAAGTAAGGTCTGGGTTATTAATGATGTATCAAATTCAGAATATCCATCTATATCACTAACTCCATCATCACAATTTGAAGGAATAATAACCTCATAAAACTCTGGACTATCGTCAACAATAAATTCTAGCGTGGTTGAATCAGAACATTTTAAATCAGAATTATTTTCAACTGTAATTGTTATGGTTTGAGATGCTGTTTCAAAAATATCAGGCAAAATATTTCCAATAAAAACATCATTTTCATCAAAATAATAAGTTGTAACATCTGTTTGACCGTCTAGTAATTTATTTTGGATTTCAGAAACATCAAATGGGAATTTTCCGTCTTCAGAATTTGTGTCAAGTGGATCATCTCCATCACATTGTCTTAGGATTGTTAATTCATTGGCAAAAGGCAAACTTTCAACTATTATTTCAAATGCTTCCCCTGTTTTAATGCAAATTAAATCACCTTCATTAGATCTTTTCTCAATCCTATAGAAAATAGTTTCATTTCCACTTTTATAAGGAGAGACAAGCCCGTTATTGTTAAGATCATTAGCATCATCAATACTTAGGTGGTATGAAATGGGAAAGTTATTAGGACTTTGGTTGTCAGAATCATTAGGATCTGTAGATTCATTTCCAGATCTTATATCATTTGTTCTAGATTCTAAATCAAATCCATCAAGAATTCCATCTCTGTCATCATCACATAAAATTATATCATCAACTTCAAACGTTATTGGGAGAGTGTTAATAACAAGGTTAAATGATGAGTCTATATTGACACATCCTGTCGTATTGTTTACAATTCTTACAAAAACCTCAGTAATTTGTGATTCCCAATGTAATTTTGAAGAATCTTTTTCAGGTGTTTTAAAAGGAAAAGTAATTGGGTTGTTATCTTGTGCATCTTCCTCAGATAAATGAAAAGAAACTGTGAAATCATTTACAGATTGATTATCTCCAAGAATTGAGGGTTTCAACACTTCAAAATTTGATTCTTCAATTACTACACTTCCGTTATTAGCATCTCCATCCAAATCGTCATCACAAAAAACGTAATCTTGCAAAGTATTAGCTATTGGATTAGAATTAACTACATGAGTATATGAAGTTGAACAAACTATTCCATTTGTAGTTACATCAATAAAATAAGTAGTTGTAATTTCTGGGTTTAAAGTTAATGTTGACGCATTTACTGGAATATCAATAAAAGTTCCAGGATTGTTCGGATCCTCGTAATACCACTTAACAGTAGTTATTCCAGAAAATTCGTAAACTGGTCTAGAGGGACTTCCTGGACAGTCTGGATAATCGTTTAACAAATTACCATCTCCTCCCAAATTAAAATGACCGAAGTCTTCGCTCCCGTCATCTATATTATCACCATCTGGACCAGTTCCATTACAATTAGCATCAAACTCATAGTCGTTAGGCTCAGCACTATCCCATAAATTCCAAGCTTGGATCTAACTCTCTTCCATCAAGCCAATACCAGCCTTCATCAAATTTTTCATTTGGATTAAAGCTGGAAATTGTTTTAAACCAAGCCATCAAAGGAACGTCTGCTAAACCATTAGCTTGTATTGCATTAAATACTGCATCGTGCTCATCTAGATCATTGATTTGATACATTGAAGCACCAATTCCATAAGTTGGTAATAAGTTTTCGGCATCAGAAAAACTTCTAGAGACAGGATCAACAAAGTAAGACGATAATCTACCTTCTTTATCAATATAATCAGCAAGTACTTTTGTTAATGTAGGAGTTTGCTAGTTCAAAATCTAATGCAGTTTGTGGACTCCACTTACAGTAATAGTTATTTCATCCCCAACAGCAACTTTCTCCAACACTTGGTGTTATTATGGGGTTTGGAAGCAATACTTTTGTTTCTGATCTTGAAACCCCAATACACCCTTGGCTATCAGTAACTTGAATAAAATATATTGTTCCATCTGTTAGTAAATCTGTGCATCTAACAACGAACCTACACTCGCATCATTTGGATCATACATCATAAAAGAAATTATTAGATCAGCAGGATTAGCTGGCGCAGGAGCAATTTCTAAATCTCCAACAGTTGGACTGTCAGTTAAGCAAAACGTTTGAATTGGTTCAACAACAGCTGGCGCTGGTGGGGTATTTACAGCTAAATTAATATTGCTATCCGAGTAATTTTTACAAAGGTAAGTGTCAGATTTTAAAGCCACTCTATATCTTCCATCCATTGAAGTTGAAATAGAACTAATAATTAATTTACTACTATTAGTTCCTGAATAAGAATCAGAATCGCTTAAATTATCCCAACTAGAATTTTCTAGATTAAAAAATTGCCACTGATAACTTATGCCTCCACCATCACTTGTTGCATTAACTTCAAACTCAACTGTTGACCCCTCACATCCTCTGTTGAACTAGGTTCATCAATTATTTGAACAGGCGCTCCCAGCAATTTGAAATAAATAATTCCCATTTGAATCCTTTTTAGGGTCAGTATTATACCCATCAGCATCATTGTGAACTTTTATTAAACCTCGACTATTTACAAGACCATTATCAAATGTTTGAGTTCCATCACCATAAATACCGTCATTATCAGGATCTCCTTGATAATTTTCTAAAGCAGTAAAATCCGCTTCAATAATATCATCACATCCATCATTGTCACTATCTATTTCAAACATGTCTTCATTTCCGTCTCCATCAGAATCATTTTTGTAATCATAAACGTAAACATTAGGCACAAATACACTTTCCCCAGTTTCGGTAGTACTGTATTTATGAGTGAATGTTACCCATCAATTTTAGTAGCAAACAGCTCGTAATCAATGGTAGCTGTAGAATTAGTATTGAATTTAAATCTTATTTCATTAGATGTAAACTCTGTTACATTATTTTCAAATTCATCATCAAAATTGGTATCTACTAGAAGATTATTACTAGGATCAAGTAAAGTAATGTTTGAAGAGGCTGGAGAACTTTTGATAATAAAAGATTCACCATTTCTAATAGCAACAGAAACATTTGGATTATCCTTAACATTTATATTTAAATTTTCAGTGAAGGTTAAAGCATACTTCAACTCTTGATCAACTCCAGCTTCAACTTGCATTTCAAATGATTGATTTTGACCAGATAATGAACCATCTCCATTAACTAACCCTGATATAGCCCATTTATAGCTGTTCCATCTGACAGATTAATTGTAGGTGAAGCCGTATTTGAAAAATCAATATTTCCAATTCCTCTTGATTCAACGCTGTTTAATATTCCATCATTATCTTGATCCAGATCAATATTATTTATAATCCCATCACCATCAAAGTCATCAGGACATTGACTAATTGGAATTTCAGATGAATAATATTCAACTGTTTCACCATCACATGCGATAATACCCTTTACTCTATATGTGCCAATTTCAGTTGGTGTAAATTCAGAATTTGTTTGTCCAGTAATTGAAGACCATGTATTGATCAGTATTTTTCTTTTCCCACTGCACAGAATCAAAATTTCCGTTATTTGAAACACTCAACTCTACATTTGATGTCCCAGCTTCATTAATACAAGAACCTAATTTTGATGCTGACAAATCAAGATCTAAACTTGGATTTGAAGCAAAACCTGAAAAGAAACTTCCAGAAGCAGCAGCTCCATTCAAATTAAAATATGAAACGTAAAGCTCATCACTTGAACTCACCGAAACATTTCCTGTAAGTCCAGTTACTTTATAGGTAACATAAGAGTTTTTAGCAGTTACAGATGTTGGTCCTGTGACATTAACTCCACCAGGTTGCGAAGAAATTTCATCTCCATTTATAATAACTTCTGAATTTTCTTTTGTTACAATTGTTATTCCTCCAGTGAATGTTAAGTTTCCGATTTTATCTATATAAGGAATATTATCAACATCCCCTCTACTCCCACAACTAAGAGGAGGAACAAAAAACATCCCTTGATTAGCTTCACTATTAGTTCCTCCAATTCCTTGATAAACAAAGGTATCTTTTGAAGTATTGACATACATATTATTATTGATAAATTGATCTCCTTCAACTATGTAATATTCTCCTGAATTTCTAGTAGCCTTACTATCTCCATTTACAAAAATTTCAGTATCATCTTCATGAACAACCACTAAAACGTTTTCATAACTATTTGCTCCATTGTCCTTTAACAAAAATATATTCCTTACCTACTTTATCTGCTCCAACAATTTGATCAATTCCATAATCTCTTGCTCCTCCATGTGCCAAAACTTCCATTAGCTGATCCTGAATTTACTACAATTGGTTTGTCAGAAGAGATAAGAGTTCCTATTAATCCAGCTCTATTTGCACTAGCTTTATCTGCTCTTGCAGCAACCACATAGGATTCTCCTCTGTTTAATTTAATATTATTAAAAGGAAATTGTCCTGTAGCAATTTTCAAGATCAAATCCGATTACTCTAATTATTAGTCAAATTAACAGATGTATTATCTTCAGTTGCCATAAATGAAAAGAAGTTCATGTAGTTTGATAGATACACTACCTTGATTATCGTATATGTTCCAACTCTAAAAGTAGTTCCAAGTGCATTTTCTCCTTTGCTTACCAGAGCACCTGCTTGAGCTCCCCCAGCATTTAATCTCGCAGACACGTATATTGGACTATCAGATTCGACAATAAACCCTTTATCATTGGTTACTTGACTTGTAGTTTCTGGGTCCTGAACAAGCGAGGAGTATCCATCTTGTGATATTGTATAAATCCATGGGTTATCGTTGGAAATCACTTGTGATTCAGAGCCACTTCCTATTATATTTATAGTAACATTGACATCTCCTTTACTCGGAGTAGAAATATATAAGTATTGATCTTCTGGATTAGCATTTGAAGGGCCACTAGTAATGGGAGGGATATAGTGAACCTTACTTAATTGTGAAAAAGCTAAACTAGAAAACAGAATAAATAAAAGAGTGATTATTTTATTTTTCAAACTAAATTTTAATTTGAAACTAAAATAGTAAATATACTTATAAACTATAACAGGAATTAGTTTCTTCTTACTAGGCTAAAGTGTCCTTTAAATTCTCTTCCGTCTTCTAGATAAGTTCTAAACCAGTAGTCAGTTGCTGGCATTGGTTTTCCAAGATAAGTTCCGTCCCATCCATTAGTTAAAGGATCAATTCTTTTAAGAGTTTACCAAATCTGTCGAAGATATAGACTTTGCTTCCAGCATTAAAGTCTGATCTAATTCCAAGTATTTTCCAAGTCTCATTAATACCATCTCCATTTGGAGTAAAGTATTTTCTGTATCCAATTACAGACACATCAATTTGAGCTATACCACATCCATAGTCGTAAGTATAATAACTGTTTTTGTCACGGATATAAATGGTATGTATACCAGGTCTTATCGATTCAAAAACAGGTTCGTCTTGATACGGTCCAAATGCTTCGTCTAAAGAAAATTCATAATCACCGATTCCAAGATTAAGAGTGTCAATTGTAATTGTATTGGTGTTGTCGTTCTTTAGATCATCAACAGTAATATCGTCAAGTGATATTTTAGCCATTTCAGATTCTGTAACTGTAATGCTTTTAGATCTCGTACAGAATGTAATAGCATCTTCAACAATCACAGTATATACTCCTCCTTTATCTACTTTGATAGTTTCGGTTGTTTCATTATAAGCACTATCATCCACACCATTTAAATCAACTCTAGACCAGCTGTAATTGTAGATACTAGGATCATTAGCTCCGTTCCAGTTGTACGTTCCTATTTCAAGTGGATTGTCTGGAATAGGGTTAAGACAAACTATAATTTCATCATCAATATCAAAACTAGGCAAAGGGTTGACAATAAAATCAATTCTAACCGAGGTTTCACAAGCTAAACCTAAATCTGCACTTTTAGGATTTGATATTTCTGAAATGATGTAATAACCGTTCTCTGCTGAAATCTTTGGATCAATTGAGATAGCAGGGCCGCTTATAAGAACATCGTTATTATCGTACAATGAAAAATTGAATTCAAACTCATTGAAGTCTTGAACTACTGGGCTTGTTGTGTCAAGAGGATCCACAAATAATAATTCTTTAAACGCTTCTAAATCTATATCAAAAACAGATATTCCGTCATCATCTGCTCCGGATTCCTCATCGTCGCATTCTTCAATTTTAACTCCAGAGAAGGGAGTTGGAGTTTGAAAGACATTAAAAGTAATAGATCCAGTACTTTCAAAAGGTTGAGAAACACTAACAGTATTAGTTAATTTAATATCAATTTTTTGATTAGTAAGGTTTATTGCTGCTGGTAAGACTGAACTTGTCACAGAAATACCATTGGCATCAACATAATTATATTCAATTGTAAAAGTTGAAGGATTTTGATAGGGAAGAACATTAGAGTCAGTGGTATTTCCTAATATTAAGTCTTGAAGAGTGCTAGTTTCAAAAATTGAATACATATCAAGTTTAGTTTCGTTATCACACAATAATTGATCATCAACATCATAAATAACAGGTCTTTTTTCAACATACAGTGTAGTTACGTGTTCAAGACCAACACAACTGGACTGGATAATATTTAAATTAGTATTCTCTATATATACCCAGATTTCTTGTTCCCATCTGTTTTCAATTACATTATAATTACTTGATAAAACTCCAGTTACAATATCTGCTGTTTCTACTTCATTGGTATACGTTAATTGACTAATATCAATTTTATTATCTCTTAAAGTTGCATCTCTTTGACTTCCATAAAATTCAAAATTAACTCCAGGAATATCAAATGCTAGTGGAGCTTGAGCCTTTAATTCTGTAATTATATTATTAAAAATATTAGAGCTAAATTCTTCTTTTCCATCCTGTGATTGACCAGTTAAATCGGTATCAGTTTCAGATTTAAATAAATCAATTTGATTATTTGCTATAAAAGTTTGTGCAAAGTCTGAAGGAACTTGACTGTAAGATACTTTAAGTTCAATTTGAGCAGTTCTAAAGCATCCTCCAACATTTTTTGTAAATACTACATCAATAATTTCAGGACTAACTGATGTGGAAGTGCTAGTGTAATTCTCTGCATCTTCTAGGCTGATTTCATCACCATTTTCTTTAAAATAAGTAAATGTTTCAGTATCAAAATATGTAGATAATTTGTCATTGTAGTCAGTCAAATCAAATAAAGGATTATCGCACTGCTCAACTTTCCAAATAGGATTAAGTATTACAGGGAGGGTGTTGACAGTTAGAACAAATGAAGTGTCGGCTCTAAAACACAGTGTATTAGAGTTATCATCTGTTACTCTTACAAATATTTCTTCAGATTGAATAGTCGGATTAGCTGGATCAAAACTATTATCAGGTGTGTTATAATGTGCTGTTGGATCAGTGATCCCGATTGGATATGTTATTGGATCATCTGCCTCATCTTGGCTTAAATGATAAGTTACCTTAAAACCGCCAATAGCGACCTGATCTGGCCCTAATATATCGTCATTTAATATTGTTAAATCAAATTTTGAAGACCCATCCACATCACTTCCTGATTCAGTATCATCACAGGCTTCAGGCATCAAAGCAGGGAAAGATTCAGGCGTTGAGTTTACTATGATATTAAAAGTTTCAGTTGCATCATAACAACCAGTTGCGTTATTAAGTATCCTAATATAAATAGTTTGAGGATCATATAAATTTCCATCTGGATCTAACACATTAGTGTATGGACTTGTTATTGGATTTTCTCCAACTTCAGCTTCAGTTAATGTAGCATGATAAGTAACTGTAAGAGGATTGTTATCTCTATCGATTTGCTCGTTAACAATTGTTGTAGTTTGTGATTCTAGATCAAAATTATAAGATATACCGTCAACACTTGTAGAGTCTGGATTAGTAAAATCAACTTCGTCACATAAATAAATATCATCTACTTTATTAGGGATAGGCAAAGGATTAACAACATGAGTATAAGATGTTGAACAAACTATACCATTGGTAGTTACATCAATAAAATAAGTAGTAGTAACGTCTGGATTTAAAGTTAAAGTTGAAGCATTTACTGGAATATCTATAAAAGTTCCAGTATTACTCGGATCTTCATAATACCACCTAACTGTGGTTGTCCCGCTAAACTCATACAATGGTCTGGAAGCAACTCCTTCAGGATAATCATTTAGAAATTTTCCGGCTCCTGCTAAATTAAAATGACCATAATCTTCTGTCCCATCATCAATTCCATCTGAATCTCCTTTGTCAAGATCATAGTCGTTAGGTTCTCCATTTTGCCATAAATTCCAAGTTGCATCTAATTCTCTCCCGTCAAGCCAATACCAACCTTCATCAAATTCCTTATCAGGATTTAAAGCAGGAATTTGTTTTAAGCCAAGCCATAAAGGTACTTGGCCATCAAGATTTTTTTCAACTATAGCATTCCAAACTGCATCGTGTTCGTTTAAATCGTTGATTTGATACATTGAAGCACCTGTTCCATAGCTTGGTAGTAAATTCTCTGCTTGAGTGAATGTTCTTGCAGTTGGATCTACAAAATAGGTAGAAGTTCTACCCTTATCATTTACGTAGTCAGATAAAATTTTTGTTAATGTTGGATTTGATAGTTCAAAATCTAAAGCAGTTTGTGGGACTCCACTTACAGTAATAGTAATTTCATCCCCAACACAACTTTCTCCAACACTTGGTGTTATTATGGGGTTTGGAAGCAATACTTTTGTTTCTGATCTTGAAACCCCAATACACCCCTGGCTATCAGTAACTTGAATAAAATATATTGTTCCATCTGTTAGTAAATCTGTGTCATCTAACAACGAACCAACACTCGCATCATTTGGATCATAGTTATCATAAACAGAAATTATTAGATCAGCAGGATTAGCTGGCGCAGGAGCAATTTCTAAATCTCCAACAGTTGGACTGTCAGTTAAGCAAAACGTTTGAATTGGTTCAACAACAGCTGGCGCTGGTGGGGTATTTACAGTTAAACCAATATTTGTTCCTAAATTAGAATTTACAATACATTTATATTCTTCCGTGTCCAGTTGAACCCTATAATCTCCTACAAGAGATGTGTCAATATTTGTAATTATAAGTTCTGCACTATTAAATCCAGTAAGTTTTGTATTTGATCCATCAACATTTATCCATTCTCCAACTGATCCTATAGTCAAATCAAAATATTGCCATTGGTATGTAATTACATTGCTTGGATGTTGTGCTGAAACGTTAAATGATACTGTATCTCCAATACAACCTACGGTTGAGCTGGGCTCATTAATAATTTCGACAGCTTGACCGATTTGTTGGAAATAATAATTGGTAGTAACAGGATCCTCTTTGGGTAAAACACTGTAATCATGTTCAGGGTCAATTATTAAACCTCTAGAATCAATTTGTGAGTCATCGTATGTAGGAACAATATTTCCTAAAACACCATCAATTAAAGTTCCGTCATCAAAGCCTGCCTCAGTAACATCATTACACTCATCACCATCACTATCAATATCATAATAATCAGGTACTGTATCTGGATTTGTAGGGTGATTTGCATCCGTATTTAAAAAATAATCAAGTCCTGAAATATTACCTTTAAAAATACCATCAGTTGTATTACTAACAGTTATGTGAGTTAATTTTATTCCTTTCAGTCCGTATCCTAAAAATTCAAAACTAGGAGTGGTTGAAGAATCTGGATTAAATTTAAACCTTATTAGATTGGCGCTGAACTGTTTTAAGCCGTTTACATCAATTAATTCCTCAAATGTTTCGTTGTCATAATTTTTATCAATAATTAATTGATTGTTAGGATCTAAAAGTGTAATGTTTTTGTTAGTAGGAAAAACTTGAAGCTCAAAGTATTCTCCCCCTACAATTGAATGTGATTCTGTCTGACTAGTTAGTTTTAGATTTAAATCTTCACTTAAAGAATTAAGACTATACATAACACTAGATTCTGACGAATTTGGAGGAATTTTAGTTTCAAAATTTCCATCACTAGAACCTGTAATAGAATTAACTGTAGTATCTGTAAGACCGTTTACTTTTGATTCTATAGTTGTGTTTAGTGTTATAGGTAAGTCAACATCTTTATTAGAAATTATTGGACTATTTAAATCTGTTAAATCAAATACAACATTTCCATTTGATTCGTTTGAATTTAAAATTCCATCGTTATCTAAGTCTAAATCAATATTATCAATTATTCCATCATTATCTGAATCATTAGGACAGATACTAACAGGAATAACACCAGAAATAAAATCTCCATCACCACCTAAACACGTGATAGAACCAACTAATCTGTAGTTTCCAGGTTTTGATGGCTTATAAATCAAGTCATCAATTTCAGAACCTGTTGCAATTGCCCAGCTATTTCCCTCTAATTCTTGCCATTGCCATGTGTCAAAAAAAGCTGGATTTGTCATTTCAAACCCATTTCCATTAAAGATGTATTCACCAGTTGATGAATCAACTTCAACACAAGTCCCAAGACTTTGTAAAGTCAAGTCTATTGAAGTGGAAGGTGGAGTAGCAAAACCAGCATAAAAACCTCCAGAAGTTGCATAATCACTTCTGTTGTAATAGGCAACATAGAGCTCATTGTCAGATTTAACTTGAATATCTCCAACAAGATCAGCAATACTTAGAGTCAGATAGCCTGACTTTCCGATGACGTCGTTTGGAAATAAGGAAGTAGTATCATATGGTGTGTAAACATAAGTTCCTGATTCATCACTCCCTGTATTTATTTCTAAGGAAGCTCCAACTCTGTAAACTATGGAGATACTTCCTTCATATGTTTTATCTCCAATTTTATCTATTTGAGCTATATTATTAATATCGTCCTGAGCATCTTCACTTAGAGGCGGAACAAAAAACATTCCTTGATTTGCATTGATTGCATTTCCTGATCCGTCAATACCTACTCCTTGATATGCAAAAACAGGATGTGTATCCCCTTGAGTTCTAACATACATGTTTGCACCAATCCCAGTTGCAGAATACTTATCCCCTTCAATAATTACAAAATCACCAGCATTTAACGTTTCGTAAACCGTTCCTTCGTCATTTAAATAAATTTCAGTATTGTCTTTATCTGCCACTAGGATAACATTTTCAAAATCGTTGTTCCCAGCTGTTCTGACAAAAATATATTCGTGACCAACTTTTTCAACTGGCACTATTTGATCAACGCCTTGATCTCTTCCGTTACTGCTTTGCGCAAATGTTCCATTAGACGAACCGACTGTAACTGCAATTGGTTTTGTTAAATCTTCATTTCCTTCACCATCAACTGACTGAATTAATGCTCCAAATAATGCAAATCGATTACTTTCAACATTTGAAGTACTAGGTTCTACAGAAAAAATATAACTTTCACCTTTCATTAAATCAACCTCAATAGGGGTGCCATTATAACCTCCAATGTTAAGTATATTAGAACTTCCGTTAGCATTTGGTAAAGTGGCCTTTAATATTGTGTTGTCTTCAGATGCCATTATGGAAACATAACTTAAAAAATCATTTTGTTGAACGGCATTAAATCTATCTCCCATTGGCATCATTGCAGTTCTAAAGTGAGTTCCTAACCCAGAGCTTCCTTTAGAGGTAAAAGCACCTCCCTGAAAACCTGCATTATATCTTACTGAAACATAAATAGGACATGATGCTGTGATTATATAACCTCTATTATTAAGAACAGATGCTGATAAATTTGAATTTACAGTTAGTTGAGTATTATCTCCATTTCCTATGGGATATGTATAAGATTTTGTATTATTTATTGTTCCTGAAATTGTAGATCCACCTATAATTTGAATATCGTAATCAACATCAGCTTCACTGGGAGTTGATAAATAAATATATTGATCTTGAACAGAGCCTGAATTACTTGTTATCGGCGGAACATAATGCACTTTACTTATCTGTGAAAAGAGAGAAGTTACATTGAACAACAAAAGCAATATAAGAAAGAAGTTTTTTTTCAATAGAATTATTAAAATTTAAAAAACAAATATAAGAGTAATTATAAACCTATAACTATCATTTGTTTACAACAATTATTAAGCCACTTTTCTTATGTTATTGATTTTGTTTTATATAAATTTATATTCCTTAAGCCTACAACAATTACAAGAATGAAAAACAAAAACAACAGGCGTGCTGCTTTAGTCTACCATGCTAAACCAAAACCTGGTAAAATAGAAGTGAATCCTACTACTGAGTATAGTAGTCAGAGAGATTTAGCATTAGCTTATTCACCAGGCGTTGCATTTCCATGTTTAGAAATTGAAAAAGATCCATCAAGCGTGTATAAGTATACTGCTAAAGGAAATTTGGTTGCTGTAATTACTAATGGAACTGCTGTTTTAGGGCTTGGTGATATTGGGCCTGAAGCTTCAAAACCTGTAATGGAAGGAAAGGCGCTTTTATTTAAAATATTTGCTGGAATTGATGTTTTTGATATTGAAGTGGATGCTAGTGATCCAGAAAAATTCATAGAAACAGTTAAAAATATTGCACCAACTTTTGGAGGAATAAATCTTGAAGATATTAAGGCCCCAGAAGCTTTTGAAATTGAAAAGAGATTATCAGACGAACTTGATATTCCAGTCATGCATGATGACCAGCATGGAACCGCGATTATTTCTGCTGCAGCTTTATTAAACGCTTTAGAACTTGCAGAAAAAAAGATTGAAAAAGTAAAAGTGGTGGTTTGTGGTGCAGGTGCTGCAGCTATCTCGTGCACTAGAATGTATAAGGCTTTAGGTCTTAGAAAAGAGAATATTGTAATGACAGATAGTAAAGGGGTTATTTCAATAAAAAGAGAAAACTTATCGAAAGAAAAAGCTGAATTCGCAACTAAAAGAAATTTGTCAAATCTCAAGGAAGCGATGGTTGATGCGGATGTGTTTATTGGTCTTTCTAAAGCCGATATGGTAATACCAGAAATGTTATTGTCAATGGCAAAAAATCCTATAGTTTTTGCGATGGCCAATCCTGATCCAGAGATTGACTACCATTTAGCTATGAAAACAAGAGATGATATTATAATGGCAACTGGAAGATCTGATCATCCTAACCAAGTTAATAATGTGCTTGGATTTCCTTTTATTTTTAGAGGAGCTTTAGATGTAAGAGCAACTAAAATTAATGATCAAATGAAGATGGCAGCAGTTATAGCTTTATCAGCTTTAGCTAAAGAAACCGTTCCTGAATTTGTAAATATTGCATACGATAAAACTAAATTAACTTTTGGTAAAGATTATATTATTCCAAAGCCTTTTGACCCAAGATTAATAACTAAAATTCCTCCAATGGTGGCTAAGGCTGCCATGGATTCTGGTGTTGCCAAGCAACCCATTGAAAATTGGGATCAATACGAAGAAGAGTTGCATGGCAGGTTATACGGAGATAAAAAAATTGTTAGGTTGCTTTTAAATAGAGCTAAAGCAAATCCTAAAAAAATTGTTTTTTCTGAAGCGGATCATTTAGATGTTTTAAAAGCAGCTCAAATAGTTAGTGAAGAAGGTATTGGATATCCAGTTTTACTTGGAGATAAGGATATTATTAACGAATTGAGAAATGAAATAGAATTTGATGATGATGTCCTAATAATTGACCCTAAATCAGATACTGAGAAAAATAATAGAGAAAAGTATGGAACTAGTTTTTGGAATAAAAGAAAAAGAAAAGGAGTAACTCTATTGGATTCAATAGATAAAATGAAACAGAGAAATTATTATGCAGGAATGATGCTTAGTAGTGGTGATGTTGATGCTTTGATCTCGGGTTATTCCAGAAGTTATCCAGCCACATTCAAGCCTGTTATTGAAACAATTGGAAAGTCTAAAGGAATAAGTAAAGTTGCTACAACGAACCTTATGATTACAAATAAAGGTCCTTTGTTTTTTTCCGATACTTCAATAAATATTGATCCATCTCCAAAAGATCTAGCTATAATTGCAAAAATGACTGCCGAAACTGTAAAAATGTTTGGGATTACACCAGCCATTGCTATGGTTTCTTATTCTAATTTTGGATCGTCCCCTCATCCTATGGCATCTAAAGTAAATCAAGCAGTTAAATATTTGCATAGGTATTATCCTGATTTATGTGTAGACGGTGGGATTCAAAGTGATTTTGCATTAAACAAGGAAATGCTTTCTAATAAATTTGAGTTTTCTAAATTATCAGGAAAAAATGTAAATACTCTTATTTTTCCAAACTTAGATTCTGCTAATACAAATTATAAATTAGTAAAAGAACTTGATAAGGCTTTATCAATTGGACCAATAATGATGGGAATGTCAAAAGCTGCCCATATCATACAACTTGGAGCTAGTGTAGATGAAATAGTTAATATGTCTGCTTTAGCTGTAGTTGATGCGCAAAAAAAAATAAAACTTAAGATATGATAACTCAAATAAAAGGAAGGTTAGTAGAAAAATCTCCAACAGAGCTAGTAATTGATTGCAATGGATTGGGGTATTTAGTTAATATATCTCTAAACACATTTTCTTTACTTTCAGATTCTGAAAACATAGCACTATTTACGCATCTTCAAGTCAAAGAGGACTCTCATACTTTGTTTGGTTTTTATGAAAAAACAGAACGAAATCTTTTTAGAAAATTAATATCAGTTTCAGGAATTGGGGCAAGCACTGCTAGAACAATGTTGTCGTCATTAAATCCAGAAGAAATTCAAAGAGCAATACTTTCTGAGGATGTTTCGACAATTCAATCTGTAAAAGGGATAGGTCTTAAAACAGCTCAAAGAGTTATAATTGAACTTAAAGACAAAGTAAGTTTAATCAATGAAGGCTCAGGTTTTAGTGTTGATTTTGCTAATTCTAAAAGAGAGGAATCTTTATCTGCTTTAGAAGTTTTGGGATATAGCAGAAAACAAACTACAAAGGTTGTAGATAAATTAATAAGTGAAGTTTCTGAAATTTCCGTGGAAGAGATTATTAAAAATGCTTTGAATAAATTATAACGTATTGATTAGACTTGTTTTAAATAAAAGGACTCTTTTTCTTTCTTTTGTTTTAATAGCGTTATTTAATAATAATGTTTTTGGACAAAAGGTTGTCCGTTTGGACACTATTGAAAACATAGTTTATCTAGGAAATTTTAAATTAAAAACTCCATCATTATTTAAATCAAAATATACTTATGATCCAATTTCAAATAAATATATATACCAGACTAGAGTTGGTGAGATAGATGTTGGAATTCCACTTGTATTAACACCTGAACAATACAGAAAAAGAATTAGAGAAGAAAATATTAAAAATTATTTTACCGAAAAAATTGATTTACTAAAAGATGAAGATGCGGAGGATGTTTCTAAACTTAAAAATTTACTTCCTGATTTATATGTAAATTCTAATTTTTTCCAATCCATTTTTGGCGGAGATAAGATTGAATTAATTCCACAAGGGTCTATTTCAATGGATATAGGCGCTAGATACCAAAAAAGTGATAATCCTTCAATTCCATCCAGAAATCAAAGTAATATTGGCTTAGATTTTAATCAAAACATAAGTCTTAGTATGAATGGAAAAATCGGAGAAAGACTAAGTATTAGTTCAAATTATGATACTCAGTCTACATTTGATTTTCAAAATTTATTAAAGCTTGATTATACTCCAACTGAAGATGATATTATACAAAAAATTGAGTTAGGAAATGTGAGCATGCCTTTAAGTGGTTCATTGATTTCAGGAGCTCAAAGCTTATTTGGTTTTAAGACTCAGTTAAAGTTTGGCAACACTAATATTACTGCTGTTTTATCTGAACAAAGGTCAGAGTCTCAAACTGTTGTTTCGAAAGGAAGTGGAAGTTTTGAGGAGTTTTCTATATTACCTTTAGATTATGATGAGAATAGACACTTTTTTCTAGGTCAATATTTTAGAGATAAATATGAGAAAACTGTAAAAACATATCCTTATTTAAATACTCAAATAAAGATTTCTAGAATTGAAGTTTGGGTTACCAATCGATCAAGTCAAACACAAAACGTTAGGAATGTTATTGGTTTTCAAGATTTAGGAGAGTCAAATCCTGAAAAAACACAATTAGATAAATATTATGCTAATTTTTTCTTAAAACCTGGAATAAACACTTATCCCGACAATTCAGTAAATAAATTGGATCCAGATGAAATTGGAAATGGGCTTTTGAATTTATCCATAAGAGAAATATCAAAATCAAAAGAAGGTTTCGGATCTATTTCTAATTTAGTAAATGAAGGCGTTGATTATTCGGTTTTAGAAAACGCACGTAAACTGGATATTAATGAATACAGTCTTCATGATAAGCTGGGTTATATTTCTTTAAATCAGCCTCTAAACAATGATGAAATTTTAGCTGTTGCTTTTCAATATAGTGTTGGAGGACAAGTTTATCAAGTTGGGGAATTTGCCAATGATGGAATTGATGCAACATCACTTTCTAATCAGTCCGGTCAACAACAAATTTCCAATAACAGTTTAATCCTGAAATTACTAAAAAGTAGTATTACTAATGTGAATCAACCTATATGGGATTTGATGATGAAAAACATTTATTCTTTAGGTTCTCAAATTAATAAAGAGGATTTTAAACTTAATATTTATTATAGTAATCCTTCTCCATTAAATTATATTCAACCCGTTGACCAATCATCATGGCCAGAAAATATTAATGGAAAGACGTTGTTGTCTTTATTTAATTTGGATAATCTAAACATGAATAATGATGTCCAAAAAGGCGGAGATGGATTCTTTGATTTTGTATCAAACGTTACCATTGACTCAAGAAAAGGATTGGTTATTTTCCCCTCCATAGAACCTTTCGGAAAGTACTTATTTGACAAACTAAAGTCTCCAAATAGTGGAGAGGATTATAATAATCTTTCTACATATAATTTAAACCAACAAAAATTCGTTTACAACGAGATATACGGTTCATCTAAAATTGAAGCAGAAAAGGAATCAGAAAAAAACAAGTTTGAAATTAAAGGATCATATAAAACAACAGGTGAAGTTGGAGGAATAGCTATTGGACAATTTAACGTGCCTAGAGGTTCTGTAAAAGTTACAGCCGGTGGAAGATTACTTCAAGAAGGATTAGATTACACGGTTAATTATCAAGCGGGTAGAGTACAAATACTGGATGAATCTCTAAAAAACTCAAACGTTCCAATTGAAATATCAACTGAGAGTAATTCTTTTTATTCACAACAGAAAAAAAGGTTTTCAGGAATTAATGTGGAACATAAGTTTAATGAAAACTTTATTATTGGAGGAACATTGATGAATCTAAGCGAAAGATCAATTAGCCAAAAAGCTAATTACGGAGTTGAACCAGTAAATAATACAATGATTGGATTTAATGGAACGTATTCTTCAAAAGTTCCCTTATTAACAAGATTAGTAAATAAATTACCAAATATTAATTCAGATGTTGAATCTAATGTTTCTTTTAAAACAGAGTTTGCTTATCTGCATTCTGGGACTCCAAAAAACTCTGGATTTGATAATGTAGCAACTGTTTATGTTGATGATTTTGAGGGTTCGGAAACAAATATTGATTTAAAAGACACATCTTCTTGGAAGCTATCTAGCACACCCTTTGGGGTGGATGGTTCACAATTTGGAACAGATGATTTAAGAACTGGTTTTAATCGTGCAAAACTTGCGTGGTATAATATTGATCCAATTTTTTACACTAGACAAAGACCTAGCGAAGTTGATGATAATGAGCTTTCTAAAAATGAAACAAGAAGAATTTTTATTGAAGAAATTTTTCCTCAGCAGGACATAATTGAGGGTCAATCCAGGATTCAAAACACTTTTGATCTTAGTTTTTTTCCAACTGAAAAGGGACCATATAATAATAATATAGCTCAAGATTTTCTTAATGATTCAAAAAGTAATTGGGGAGGAATTACTAGAGATTTGTCGTCAACTAATTTTGAAAAATCTAATGTAGAATTTATTCAATTTTGGCTTTTAGATACTTTTAGTGAAAATGAATCAAACTCTAATAGTTTAGGAAATTTAGTTTTAAACCTTGGGAACATTTCTGAAGATATTTTAAAAGATGGTAAAAAATTATATGAAAACGGATTGCCAACTAGTAATTCTCAGGAAATAGTTAATGAATCAAATTGGGGTAAAACACCTGCAACTCAATCTTTAATTTATTCATTTGATTCAGACGAAAACAATAGAGTTTTACAAGATTTGGGTTATGATGGTTTAAATGATAATCAAGAACTTGAAAAATATAATAATGGATCTACAATAGATCCAGCTGGAGATAATTATCAATATTATATTGATGCTAATGGAGGGATTTTAAACAGATATAAAAATTATAATGGAACTCAAGGTAATTCGCCTATTAATGTCAGTGACAGTGGCAGAGGATCTACTACAGTTCCGGACAATGAAGATGTAAATCAAGATAACACTATGAACACAATTGATAGTTATTTTGAGTACAGTGTGCCCATTACTAAGAACATGAAGGTTGGAAACCATCCTTTTATTAGTGATATAAGAAATGACGTAAAAGTTGATCTTCCTAACGGAAATTCAACTACTACAAGATGGATTCAGTTTAAAATACCTGTCTCTAGTCAATTTTATAAAAGCAGTAAATACAGCTCGTTTTTTAAAGCAGTTAATGGGATAGACAACTTGAGATCTGTAAGATTTATGAGAATGTATTTAGAAGGGTTTTCAAAACCAGTAACCTTTAGATTTGGAACTCTAGATTTGGTTAGAAGTGAATGGAAAAGATATACGAAAAATTTAAATGAAAGCAATATTAGCTATCCTAACACATCAATTGAAATAGGATCGGTTAATATTTTAGAAAATGAAAACAGAACTCCCGTTAATTATATTTTACCCCCAGGAGTTGAAAGAGAAGAGATAAATTCAAACAGTACTATTATTAGACAAAATGAGCAATCACTTTCTATTAAAGTAAATGATCTTCAACCAAAAGATTCAAAAGGGGTTTACAAGATTATAGATTTCGACATGAGGCAATATAAATCTTTAAAAATGTTTGTTCATGCAGAATCAATTGAAGGAAGTAATAAGCTTCCAGGTGAGGGAGCTGATGAAGAACTAGATAAAAGGTTAGTAGCTTTTTTAAGGATTGGATCTGATTTAAAAGATAATTATTATCAAATTGAAGTCCCTTTAAAACCAACATCTTATAATTCTGGTAGCTCAAACAGATTTAGTGCGGATCAAGTTTGGAATCCAGATTTCAATTCAATTGATTTTTCTTTAGAAAAATTAACCCAGATTAAAGCAAAAGCGATAAGTCAGAATAATCTTTCTGAGGTATTATATTTTAATGATGATTTAGAGCCAATTACTGAATTTTCTAATATTTCAGGTCTTCCAGGAGATAAAAAATACAAGTATGCTATTAAAGGGAATCCAACTATTGGGTCAATTAAAAATATTATGATAGGGTTAAAAAACCCTTCACAATCTAACGGAGATATTTTAAGTGGAGAGGTTTGGTTCAATGAACTTAGACTTTCTGAGATTGATGGTAAGGGAGGTTGGTCAGCATTAGCTTCAATGGATGCTAATTTAGCAGATTTTGCAAAAATCTCACTTTCCGGAAAAATGTCTACAATTGGATTTGGCTCAATAGACAAATCACCAAATCAAAGAAGTAGAGAAGAATTAAAACAATACGGATTAATAAGTAGTTTAAATTTAGGCAAGTTGTTGCCAAATAAATGGGAAATTCAAATTCCAGTTTCATATAGTATTTCTGAAGAATTTTCAACACCAGAATACGATCCTTTTTATCAAGATATTAAATTAGAGGATCGTATAAATTCAGCTACAAGAAATTCTCAAAAAGATTCAATAAAAAATCAAGCAATTAGCTATAGAAAAGTAAGTAGTATTAATTTGTTAGGTGTTAAAAAAAACAGATCTGCTGAGCAAAAAGAAAGAGTTTATGATATTGAAAATTTTGATTTTTCGTATAGCTATAATCAAGAACTTCAGCACGATTATGAAATCGAAAATTTCACTAAAAAAACAGCAAGAGTAAGTTCATCATATAATTATACTTTTAATCCTTTTGTTATTTCTCCGTTTAAAAAAATTAAGTTTTTAGAAAACAATAAATATTTAGAGTGGATAAAGGAATTTAATTTTAACCCCTTGCTTTCAAGCTTTAGTCTTTGACTGCTAATATTAATAGAACTTTTAATAGTCAAAGATTTAGAGATATTTATATTGAGGGTGCAGATGCTTCTAATCAAATAGCACTTCCTGAAATTCAACAAAGAAATTTTTTGTTTGATTGGAATCTTAGTTTAAGTCAAAATTTAAGTAATTCATTAAGATTGATTTTTCAGCTTCAAATAATAGTATTGTTAAAAATTATTTTGAAACTGATATTAGTTGGGATAAGGTGGTTAATAAAGAGTTAGATATTTGGGATGGATTTTGGAATACAGGGGAAGCTAATTCTCATAATCAATCTTTTGGAGTGACTTATGAGCTGCCTTTTAAATTATTTCCTTTTATAAATTTCATTTCAAGTCATATAATTATTCTGGAGATTTTAATTGGGAAAGAGGATCTGATGCAATGGCATTAGTTGAAGATGAACTAGGAAATGTGTTAGGAAATGTTAATACTGTTCAAAACTCAAATAGTCAGTCACTGAACGTGTCATTTAATATGTCTAAATTTTATAGAAATTTAAATCTAGAAAAGAAGAAAAAACCAAAAAATTCAAAGAAAAATTGACCAACTCAGTAATTGGCTTCATTACAGGCTTATCACGTTTTAAATTGAATTATACTGAAAATAACGGAAAAGTTTTACCTGGATATATTGAGACTTTAGGATTTTTAGGAACCTCTAAACCCTCAATGGGATTTGTTTTTGGAAGTCAATCGGATATTAGATTTGAGGCAGCAAAAAACGGATGGTTAACTAATTTTCCAAGTTTTAATGAACAGTTTACTCAAGTTCACAACACTAAATTTGATGTTTCGGCTGAAATAAGTTGGATTGATGATTTGAAAATATCATTAAAGGCTAACAGAAAGTATTCAGAAAACTATTCTGAAAATTTTATAATAATCTGATAATGAGTACAATGCTTTATCTCCTAATTCATTTGGAAATTTTGAAATTTCCACCATATTAATTAAAACTTCGTTTCAAAAAGTAACGAAAATATCTCCGAAACTTTTGAAAATTTTCAAAACAACAGATTAGTAATTGCCCAAAGATTAGCTGCTTTAAATGGAGATTTTCTGGAGATATTGATGAATTTGGATTTCCAATTGGTTACGGAAAAAATAATCAATCAGTACTTATTCCAGCTTTTATTGTCAGCCTATTCGGGAAAAGATCCAGAATAGTATTTCATTAAGTGCAATTTCAGAAGAACTCCATTACCTAGTTGGTCACTTTCAATATAGTGGACTTATGAATATTGATTTTATTAAAGAACGGTTTAAAAGATTTAGTTTGGGACATGCTTATAGATCAAGTTACACGTTAAATAATTTTAAATCTAATTTAGAATTCGATTCTGAAAACACTCAATTGACAGACGATTCAGGAAATTACATCAACGAATTCTTATATACTAATGTGAATTTAGTTGAACAGTTTAATCCTCTTTTAAAGATTGATATGGAACTAAACAACTCTCTTCAAAGTAGTAATGGCATTAAAAAAAGACAGGGCCTTGTCTTTAAGCTTAGATAATAATTTACTGACAGAGTCCTCGGGAACAGATTACTCAATTGGTCTTGGATATAGAATTAAAGATTTGAAATTTACAAATAGGGTGGGTGGAAGAAGCAAAAGTTTCTAAAGGAGATTTGAATATTAAAGCAGATTTAAACTTTAGAGACAATATTACTATAATAAGAAACTTAAATATTCTTGATAATAAAGTTACAGCTGGTCAAACAATGTGGTCTTTAAAGACATCTGCAGATTATGCTTTAAGTAAAAGTTTTAATGCAGTCTTCTTCTACGATCACTTGTTTTCTAAGTTCGCTATATCAACAGCATTTCCCATGACTACAATACGATGCGGGGATGACTTTAAGGTACAGTTTTGGTGAATAATTTTTTATGAAAAAATAGATTTTAGAATTACATTTGCCTAAATAAATATTATAAAATGGAAATTAAACCTGAATTAAAATACACTAAAGGATCACGAGTGGGTTTCAATAGATGGAGATAACGCTACTATCGGAATTACAGATTATGCTCAAGGTGAACTAGGTGATATTGTATATGTAGAGATTGAGGCTTTGGGAGAGCAATTAGACAAAGAAGAAATATTTGGATCTGTTGAAGCTGTTAAAACTGTTTCTGATTTATTTCTACCAGTATCAGGAGAAATCACAGAAATGAATGAAGGTTTAGAAGATAATCCAGAACTTAATTAATGATGATCCCTATGGAAAAGGTTGGATAATTAAAATGGAAATCAAAGATCTAGGTGAATTAGATGACTTATTAACTGCGGATGCTTATAAAGAACTTATAGGTGCGGTTAAAAAAGCACCTTCCTTTACAGCTCTTTTAATACTATAGCAATTATAATTGTCTCACTAATTCCAATCCCAAACTTACCTTTCCCGAATTTGAGCTTTTTCAGTCTGATAAATTATTTCATTTTATAGTTTATTTTATTATGTCTTTATGTGGCTGAACATTACAATTTTTTAGAAAAAGATAAACTCTACTTGAAATGTTTAGGGACTAGTGTTTTTTAGTAGGCTTATTCTACTGAATTTTTACAAGGAACTTCCATTTGGAAGATATTTTGAACTAGCGGACTTTATTGCAAACTCAGCTTGGAATGCTTATTGGGTTATGTCAATATAGTTTTATATTCTTTAAAAATAAACATGCTTAGTTTTTTTTAAAAAAAAAAATTACTTTAGCTATAATTAATTCAAATTTATGCAGCCTAAAAAAAACCCAAATTCAGATTTAAGAAACTACAGTAGGTTACTACTTGCTTTTGGTCTTTGTATTGTTTTATTTGTTTCATGGAGAGCCATTGAGTTTAAAACGTATGAGGCAGTGTACGATTATGAATCTTTAAATGTAGATGATGACGATGATGAAGAAATCCCAATTACTGAACAAATAAAAACACCACCACCACCACCACCACCACCTGCTCCTGAAATCATTGAAGTAGTTGAGGATGAGGAAGAAATTGAAGAAACTATAATTGAATCTACTGAAACTGATCAAGAAGAAATAGTTGAAGACGTAGAGGAAGAGGAAGAGGAAATGGATCTTGATATTCCATTTGCTATTATTGAAGATGTTCCTTTATTCCCTGGTTGTGAAAGAGTGGCTAAATCTAAAAGAAGAGATTGTTTTCAAGAACAAATGAATAAACATATTCGTAAGAACTTTAGATATCCAGAAATTGCTCAAGAAATGGGTATCCAAGGAAGAGTTTTTGTTCAGTTTATGATTGGTAAAGACGGAAATATTAGTGGAGTAAGAACTCGTGGGCCAGACAAAAATTTAGAAAAAGAAGCTAAAAGAATTATTGATAAGCTTCCTAAAATGACACCTGGAAAACAAAGAGGAAGAGCCGTTAGAGTCCCTTTTAGTATACCAATTCAATTCAAGCTTCAATAGTTTTTAAACACCCCTAATTAAATCAGAGAATAATAATTGTTTTCTCTACATTTCTGCATTAACTTTGCACTCTATTTTTTTATATGAATAGCAGTTCAGTTAGTTTGAATAATTCTTTTTTATTTTTTTCAAAATCTTTTTTTGAATTAACTAAGGCAAGACTTGCTATTAGTGTTGTTTTTTCATCAGTTGTAGGCTATTTATTAGCCGTTGATTCCTTTGATTTGTATACACTTATATTACTTTCAATAGGTGGGTATTGTATGGTTGGTGCTTCAAACTCATTTAATCAAATAATTGAAAAGGATATAGATGTTTTAATGGATAGGACTAAAAACAGACCTATTCCATCAAAAAAAATGTCTGTCAGTACGGCTTTTTATATTTCAATTATTTTAACTCTAATTGGAATAGTTGTTTTATATAAAATTAATCCAAGAACAGCTCTTTTTGGAGCAATATCAATATTCATTTATACATGTTTGTATACTCCATTAAAAACAATAACTCCCTTGTCAGTTTTTGTCGGTGCATTTCCGGGAGCTATTCCTTTTATGCTTGGATGGGTGGCGGCAACAAATAATTTTGGTATTGAGTCTGGAACATTATTTATGATTCAATTTTTCTGGCAATTCCCTCATTTTTGGGCTTTGGGCTGGATGTTACACGACGATTATCAAAAGGCTGGTATAAATATGTTACCAACAAAAAAAAGAGATAAGTCAACAGCTTTGCAAATAGTACTTTATTCACTTTGGACAATAATAATTTCAGTATTTCCAGTTACTGGACTCACAGGTGATCTAAAGCTTACTGTTGGATCAGCTGTAGTAGTAGTATTGCTAGGCTTAGTAATGCTGTTTTACTCAGTAAACTTGTATAATAAGATGAATGTAGCTGCAGCAAAAAAATTATTTACCGTTAGTATTTTATATTTAACACTTTTACAAATAACTTATTTAATTGATAAAATGTATTTATGGACTTAGAAGAACAACAAGAATTAAAGAAAAAACACAGAAGAGCAAGAAAGATGATGCTTCTTTTTTCTTTGCTTAGTATTACTATGACATTTGCTGGTTTGACTAGTGCTTACATAGTGAGTAAATCTAGACCAGATTGGTTGGTTGATTTTCAATTACCGGATTATTTTATTTCTAGTACATTGATCATAATTTTTAGTAGTATTAGCATGTGGCTAGCTAAAAAAAGCATTAAAAATGATGACTTTTCTAAAACATCTTTTTGGATTGGAACTACATTTTTATTAAGTGTATTATTTGTGATTTCTCAATTTCTGGGTTTCCAAGAATTAATTTCTAAAGGCTATTATTTTACTGGAGCTCAAAGTACTGTAACAACATCTTTTCTGTATGTTCTTTCCATGCTTCATTTGGTTCATGTTCTAGCAGGTATGATAGTATTAATAGTAGTTTATATAAATAACAAAAAGAACAAATACAAAGAAGAAAAACTTGGTTTCGAATTAGCTGAAACATTTTGGCATTTCCTTGGTTTTTTATGGTTGTATTTGTTTGTGTTTTTATATTTCTTTAGATAGTAAAAATTTGTAACTTTATAACCTTAATTTGTATATTTAAATGAGCTCAACAATAACAACAATAGAGGACGATAATAATGACGTTTGGGGTGGAGGAAATAAGCCCTTAAATTCTAGCTACGGAAAATTAATGATGTGGTTTTTTATTGTTTCTGATGCATTAACTTTTTCTGGTTTCTTAGCAGCTTATGGTTTTTCAAGATTTAAAAATATAGATTCTTGGCCAATTGCTGATGAGGTGTTTACTCACTTTCCTTTTTTACATGGTGTAGACGCTCCAATGTACTATGTAGCATTAATGACATTTGTATTGATTTTTTCATCTGTCACTATGGTTCTTGCTGTTGATGCTGGACACCATATGCAAAAAGGAAAAGTTGCGTTTTACATGCTGTTAACAATTATAGGTGGAGCAATTTTTGTTGGATCACAGGCTTGGGAATGGAGTAATTTTATTAGAGGAGAGTATGGTGCTGTAGAAACTAAAGGAGGCCAAATTTATCAATTTCAAAGTCTAGAAACAGGTAAAAGAATAGCCTTACATGATTTTGCAGTTGAAATTCCATCTGAAAGAGTCCAACATGAAAGTAAAAATGGAGTGTGGTATATAGGTGAAGGCTCATTGCCATCTTACACTACCCAGGAGGTTATTTCTGGTTTTGTTGCGGATTCTGATATTGTAATTAAAACTGAAAAAATTGATAAAAATGGGCATAAAATTATATTATCAAGAGAAGAGTCACTAAATAAAATAACTCAAGCCGTTAGTGTTGTAGAGGGTGCGAATTTAATTAATAACGAATATGGAAATCGTTTGTTTGCTGATTTTTTCTTTTTTATAACAGGGTTTCATGGATTTCACGTTTTATCTGGGGTGATTATTAATATTATAATTTTCTTCAATGTTCTTGTTGGAACTTATGAACGAAGAGGTCATTATGAAATGGTTGAAAAAGTTGGATTGTATTGGCATTTTGTCGATTTAGTTTGGGTATTTGTATTCACTTTCTTTTATCTAGTTTAATATATTAAAATGGAAAATAGCACACATAAATTAGAAATTTTCAGAGGACTTGTAAAGTTCAAGTCTAACACAAGTAAAATTTGGGCAGTATTGTTTTTTTTATCTGTAGTTACTATAGTCGAAGTAGCACTTGGTATTATAAAGCCTGAAGTATTGATAGTAAATTCATTTTTGAGCATGAAGCTTATAAACTGGATTTTTATTATTCTAACCATAGTTAAAGCATATTACATTATGTGGGACTTTATGCACATGAGAGATGAAGTTAGAGGACTTCAATTTTCTGTTATTGTGACACTTTCGTTTTTAATAGCTTACTTGGCTTTTATATTATTAGTCGAAGGAAATTATATTTTTGACGTTATGTATGAAGGATTTGTGAGTTGGAATTTTTAACCACCAAAATCATTTAAATGAGAAAATATATAGTTCTCACTATTCTTTTTGTTTTGCCCCTAGTTGTTTACCTTTTTTTTGCGTCAGGCATTAACCATTTCGCTAAACTTCCTGTATTAACAAATAGTGTTGTTGATATTTCAGAATTTTCAAATCATACTTTTAAAAATAAAATCACTGTTTTGGGATTTTTCGGAAATAATATTCAAGATAAACATGGTGATGCATTAAATCTAAATCAAAAAATTTATAAAAGATTTTATCAATTTAAAGATTTTCAATTTATTATGGTTCAGCCTAATGGCACTAGTGAATTAATTTTAGATCTTAAAAATGATTTAAAAACTGGAACGGATACGGATCTTATTAATTGGAAATTCATAACTATTGAAGAGGATAAACTGGTAGGATTGTTTAATAGTTTAAAAACAAACCTTTCTTTGGATTCAAACGCAGGCACTCCTTACGTATTTATCATTGATAGAGATTCTAATTTAAGAGGAAGAGATGACGATGATGGCGTCAAGTATGGATATGATTCTAGATCTGTTGCAGACATAAACAACAATATGTTAGATGATGTTAAAGTTATTCTAGCTGAATACAGAATGGCATTAAAAAAGAACAACAGGTATAAAGAGAGTTTAGATTGAAAAAGTATTCTTACATAGGCGTTTCTTTTATTGTATTAATCTTTGGGATTATATTCTTCCCAAGAATAATGGATCGAATTGAAAACCAGTCAATAAATGACTCGAAACGTCTGTCTATTTCTGACGAGCTTAGCTTTATAAAACTAAATGGAGAAAAAAGAAAAGTTGCTGATTTTTTATTCTTAAATCAAGACAGCCTATTTATAAGTAACCAAGATTTTAATGGTAAAGTATTTGTTGCGGAATTTTTCTTTACAAGGTGCCCGTCTATTTGTATAGAAATGAATAAAAACATGAAAATTTTAGACGAGATATATGGCGACAGAGATGATTTTGGGATAGCATCATTTACAATAGATCCCGAAAATGACACTCCAACAACTTTAAAAAAATACTCTGAATTAATTGAAGTTAAATCTAAAAATTGGCATTTTTTAACTGGAGATAAGGAAGATATTTATGAGCTGTCAAACAAAGGATTCAATATTTTTTCCTCTATTAACCAAGCTGTCGAAGGGGGGTTTGAGCATCAAGGATTTTTTGCTTTGATAGATAAGGATGGTTATATTCGTTCAAGAGTAAACGATTATGGTACTCCTATTGTATATTATTCAGGGATAACTAATGAAAATGAAAATATACAAGGAATTGAGATGATTAAAGAGGATATTGATAAACTTTTAAATTTAAAATAATGGCTAGTAATAAATATGGAATTTGGATTAAAATTGTATCTGTTTTAATCCCTGTTGTTGTAGCTATTTTGTTTACTGTTAGAATTCCCAATGTTGAACCCTTGTCGTTTTTACCTCCAATTTATGCTACAATAAATGGATTTACAGCCCTTCTTTTGATTTTGGCACTAAGAGCTATTAAATCAGGAAAAAGATTACTACATGAAAGATTAATGAAGACTTGTATTGCTTTGTCATTAGTTTTTTTAGTCATGTATATAGCTTATCATATGACTTCAGATCCAACTCCTTTTGGTGGAGAAGGAGCGATAGCTTATTTGTATTATTTTATATTAATTTCTCATATCATATTATCAATAATTTTAATTCCACTTGTATTAACAAGTTATGTAAGAGCTATTCAGGCTCAATTTGATCCACATAAAAAGATTTCTAAAATCACTTTTCCAATTTGGCTTTACGTAGCAGTTACTGGTGTTGTGGTATATCTAATGATTGAACCTTATTACGTATGAGTTTAATAATTTATTTATTGGACCTGCAATGCGCTATGTGTAGGGCAGTTTTGGAGTCTGGTGCTGACCAAAAAGCTGCTGAAAGTCTAAACGATGGTATAGTTTATTTGATGATTATCCCATATATACTTGGAGGATTAACCTTGTATTTCCTCTACTTAAAGTTTTTTAAAAAGTAATTTGTGGGTTTGTAATTTTTTTTTACTTTTGCTACTATGTAATGCATAGTACTATGTAATGTATAATATAATGGTTAGCCTTAAATCTCAAATGAAAATATATTCCATATATAATTTGATTTAAAGTGTTTGATATTTGGGGCTGAGTATTTAAAAACTTAAAAAATGGAATTACTTTTTGAATGGAAACAATTATTTGGTTTAGTGTTATTACTACTAGTTATTGGAATTACTATCAATTTTATTAAAAGAAAAATTAAAAATTAAAACAATGAAAAAACTCTTATTACTATTATTTATCACTTTCACATTCATATCCTGTATGGGAGATGTAAAACCTACTGTTACTGTAAACAACGACATTAACTTGACCATTGACGGCGAGAATATTGATGGAGTTCAAGGAGAATGGATTATTACATCTGAGGAAAAAAACGAAAAAGGTAAAGAGATAATTATTATCACAATCGAAAAAAACGAAATAAATTAATTTTTAATTGAGTACTGAAAATTTCAAAATACAAATTAGAAAAGGACTTTTGGAATTCTGTGTTTTACAGATTATTTCAAAAAAAGAAGTTTATGCTTCTGAAATTATAGAGGAATTAAAAAACTCTAAAATAATTGTTGTTGAGGGTACAGTTTACCCACTTTTAAGTCGATTAAAAAAATCAGACTACATCACACACGAATGGAAAGAATCAACTCAAGGTCCACCAAGAAAGTATTATTCGATTAGTGCTTATGGATTAGAACATTTAAAAGAACTAATCGTTTCTTGGAACGATATAAATAGCTCAGTAAAAGAACTGATTAAAACCAAAAAATGAAAAAACTATTTCTTTTATTATTGGAATTTAAGATAAATCTTTTAAAGAAAATTTTAGAATGTTTTAGGAAATAATCAAAAAAAATGAAAAAAACACTTACAATAAACATAGGTCACTCAATTTTTAACATTGAAGAAGATGCTTATGATATATTGAACAGATATTTAGATTCAATAAAAAATTATTTTAATAAAATTGATAATGATCTAGAGATTATTAAAGATTTTGAATTAAGAATTGCAGAAAATTTTTCATCTAAAGTTTCATCTTCAAAACAATGTATAGATTTAAGTGATGTTAAAGAAGTCATTGAGATAATGGGATCTTTAGATGACTTTAAAGAAATTTATAATGATACTGATACTGAAAATGTAAAAGAAGAGAAAAAAAGTAATAAGCTTTTTAGAGATTCTAGCAATAGAATTATTGCAGGAGTTTGCTCTGGCATAGCTGAATATTTTAAAATTGATCCAATAATTGTAAGAGTTCTATTTTTTATAGCAGTTCCATTGAATTTAATAGTGTATATAATTTTTTGGATAGGAATTCCGTCTAAAGATTTTAATCCTGATCTTAGAAAAATACTTTATAGGGATAAAGAGAATGGAGTAATTGGAGGGGTATCCAAAGGACTTTCAAATTATCTTAAGATTGATGCTAATATTATTAGGATTGTTTTTGTAGTTAGTTTATTTTTTGGAGGAGCTGGGTTACTATTCTATCTCTTATTGTGGCTTTTCACTAAAGAAGCAAAGACTATCGGTCAAAAAATGAATATGTCGGGTTTTAATGTGAATCTATCTAATATTGAGGACTTCATTAAAAAAAAAACAAAAAATCTAAACAGTCCTGAAAACACTTTAACTAAGGTTTTTTTATTTCCGTTCAGACTATTGGCTCCACTGATTAATGCATTTTTAAAGATTGGGGTTTTCGTTTTTAAAACAATATTCTTTATGTTTTCTTCAATATTTATTGTTTTTATTTCTATTTTATTATTTGTTTTTTCAACTATATCATTTAAAGATATTAGTTCAGAACAAGATTCTGAATTTTATGAACTATTAAATGCTCTTCCTGATTACTTTGCTATATTTTCAGTGGTTTTCTTACTGCTTACAATTGTAATTTCTGTTATTATTTCGTTTTATGTATTGTTTAAAAAGAAATCAAATTCTTATTTTTTTATGGTATTAATTTTTTTGTGGATAGCTTTTTTAATCCTTATTATGATTTCATTACCAAATATAATTTTAAACATGCAAGAATTATATTTGCTGCCAAATTGGATTGACGGCAACTATTCTTTTATTTGGAAATGGGATGATGGTATAATGTTAAATAAAAATAATTAGGTTTAAAAAGTAAACTAGTTTATATTTATGAAATATTAAAACGTTTATAATGACAAAAGAAGAACAATTAAGCATAATTAATGATGCTATAAAGAAGACTAAATTCAATTTAAAACCTCTTGGATATAACTTTATTTTCTGGGGTGTTTTAATAAATCTTATGACCTTCTTTCACTTTTTTTTCCCTCAGATAGTACAATTCACTTATTATTCATCTACAATTTATTGGATTTTAATTCCTTTACTTGGAATGGTTTATACTACCTATTATAATATTAAAACAGGAAATATAATTGGATATGAAACTCAACTTGGAAGAGTTATTAGAATTATTTGGGGTGTATTTGGATTTTCTTGGCTGGCTATTATTGCTATTTCTTTAATTTCAGATCTTAATCCAGTTCCAGATATTTTATTCCTTTTAGGGATTACCCTAATGACATCAGGAATAATTATAAAATTCAATAAAATAACATTTGGAGGGATTGCATTAATCATCTTTGTTGTTTACACCTCTTTTCAGCCAGGATTAAACCTTCTTATAATTAATGCAGTTGGAATTACTTTTGGAATGTTAATTCCAGGTTTAGCTCTTTATTTTCAAAAGGAAAATGAATAAAGACATCGAAAAATTATTGTTTAACCCTATAAGACTCAAAACTATTTCGTTTTTGATGACAGTAGAGACTTGTAATTTTAAAGTATTACTAGAAATTACTGATTCAACAAAAGGTAACTTAAGTACTCAGTTAAAGAAATTAAATGAAGCAGGACTGATAAAAATCGATAAATATTTTCAAAAGAGTTATCCAACAACAGACTACTCAATAACAAAAAAAGGACAAAAATCATTTGAAGAATTTTTCAATCAATTACATTCGTATAAATAATTTATAAATAGATTAAACCTTAGGCATATTTATTGATCTAAATAAAATGACAACTAACAATTATGATTAAAATAAACGACTTACATAAGTCCTATAAAATGGGCTCCAATTCTCTCCATGTTTTAAAAGGAATAAATTTTAATGTTGAAGAAGGTGAGTTAGTTGCAATTATGGGGTCTTCAGGTTCTGGAAAATCAACACTTTTAAATATTTTGGGAATGTTAGATCTTTTAGACAAAGGATCATATGATTTAGATGGAGTTCCTATTAAGGACTTAGATGAAACTAAAGCTGCTAATTATAGAAACAAGTTTTTAGGTTTTGTATTTCAATCTTTTAATTTAATTAATTACAAAACAGCACTTGAAAACGTTACCCTTCCGTTATATTATCAAGGGGTTAAAAGAAAAGAAAGAGATGCTGAGGCTTTAAAATATTTAGATGATGTTGGATTAAAAGAATGGGCAACCCACTTGCCTAGTGAACTGTCTGGAGGTCAAAAGCAAAGAGTAGCTATTGCTAGGGCTCTTGTTTCTAAGCCAAAGGTACTTCTAGCCGATGAGCCTACTGGGGCGTTAGACTCTAAAACTTCAAAAGAAGTAATGGCTTTAATTCAGGATATAAATAAGAGTGGTAAAACAATTTTAATTGTAACTCACGAAGAAGATATTGCTAAAATGTGTTCTAGAATTGTAAGATTAAAAGATGGAGTAATTGTAGAAGACAAAAAAAATAAAATGATAAAAGCTATTTAAATGTTTAGTAGAGACCGCTGGTTAGAAATATTTGAAACAATTAGAAAGAATAAGCTTAGAACTTTTCTTTCTGGTTTCACTGTAGCCTTAGGTATCCTGATTTTTGTAGTATTATTTGGTTTTGGAAATGGCCTTAAAAATACGTTCGATAAATTTTTTAAGGACGACGCTTTAAACACTATGTGGGTTAGACCAAGCAGAACTTCTAAACCATATATGGGTTATGAAGCTAACAGACGAATAGAATTAGATAACGCTGATCTTGAAGATATATCTAAAAGGTTTGAATTTTATATACAAGGAATAACTCCTAGAATTTCATTTAGCGGAACAGTAGGATATAAATTAGAATCTAATAATTATCCCATAAGAGGAGTTGGCCCATCTCATCAAAATAACGAGATGACTATAATGATGAAAGGAAGATTTCTCAATGGTTTAGATATAGATAATAAAGAAAGAAATATTGTAATAGGAAGACTAGTTGAACAGGATCTGTTTAAAGACGAAGATGGTATTGGTAAATTCATTTCAGGAGGAGGTAGATCTTGGAAAGTAGTTGGTGTCTTTCAAGACGATGGAGGAGACAATGAAGAAAGAATAATTTATGCTCCTTATACAACAATTCAAATGATACAAAAAGGCACTGACGATATTGGCCAAATGATAATATCATATAAACCTGAAATTGGCTATGTTGGAGCTGTTGCTTTTGAAAAACAATTAAAAAAATATTTAAAACAAAAGAAGTTTATTGATCCAACTGATCCAAGAGGTCTCTTTATTAGAAGCGCAGCCTCTGATCTTAAAGAAAACGATCAATTTACATCCGTTTTACAATATATAATCTCATTTGTGGGTATCGGAACCCTTTTAGCCGGAATTATTGGAATTTCAAATATTATGGTTTTTGTTGTTAAGGAAAGAACTAAAGAACTTGGGATTAGAAAAGCAATTGGAGCTACTCCAAAATCAATCATAGGAATGATACTACATGAGGCTATCTTTATCACTACCATCTCTGGATATTTTGGATTATTTGTAGGGATTGCTTTTTTAAACTTTGTAGGGGATAAATTAGAAGAAGATTATTTTATTACTGATCCTTATGTAGATTTTTCAACAGGATTATCCGCTACTATAATATTAATAGCCTTTGGAGCTTTTGCAGGCTATTTACCTGCCAAACGCGCAGCTAGTATAAAACCCATAGAAGCTTTAAGAGACGATTGATATGAAAAGATTATTTGACAAAGACACATGGCAAGAAATTTTTGGTTCAATCCAAAAAAATAAGATTAGAACTATAATCACTATGATTGGAGTTTTGTGGGGGATCTTTATATATATTGCACTTTCAGGATCTTCTAAAGGTCTTGATAATGGTTTTGAAAGGCAGTTTCAATCAATAGCTTCAAATAGTATTTTTGTTTGGGCTCAGTCTACAAGCCTTCCTTATGCAGGCTACAAATCTGAAAGAAATATTACTTTAAAAATACAAGATGCAGACGTTTTAAAAAAACAAGTTAAGAACATCAAATTTATAGCTCCAAGAATTGTAGCTGGTATTTTTGGTTCAGCGGGTGGTAATATTGTAAGGGGAACAAAAACCGGTACTTATTCTGTTTATGGGGAATATCCAGAGTATATAAAAATAGCTACTTCCAAAATTTACGACGGAGGAAGATTTATTAACCACTCGGATATCAAAAATCAAAGAAAAGTTTGTGTTATTGGAGAAAGAACTCAGTTAGAACTTTTTGAAGATGATGAAGATCCTATTGGAAAATATGTAAGTATTAATAAAATTAATTTTAAAGTTGTTGGGGTTCATAAATTTGTTCAAGGTGGCGGTTTTGGTGATGATGGAGATATTTACATACCATTTACGACTTTTAAAAAAATATTTAATACTGGAGATGATGTTGGGTTTTTTATGATCGCTGCAGATGAAAATGCTGATGGAGTTAAAGTTGAAAAAGACATTAAGGCAACATTAAAACAAATTCATAAAATTGATCCTAATGATGAAAGAGCTATTGGAGGATTTAACTTAGGAGAGATTTTTAGAAAAACGATGAACTTTGCTAATGGTCTAACATTTTTATCATTAGTAGTTGGAATAGCTACTATTTTAGCTGGAATTATAGGTATTGGAAATATATTACTTATTTCAGTAAAAGAAAGAACTAAAGAAATTGGAATTAGAAGAGCTTTGGGAGCAACACCTGCTGAAGTAAGATCTCAAATCATTTTAGAATCTGTGTTTTTAACAATACTCGCTGGTGTGATTGGAATCATTTTAGGAGCATTAGTTCTATATGGAATCAATGCAGCAACAATGGATCAAACAGATTTTCCATATACTAATCCTACTGTTCCAATTCCGTATGTTCTTGGGGCTTTAGGATTAATGATATTACTAGGAACACTAATAGGGATTATACCAGCTCAAAGAGCTGTTAGTATTAAACCAATAGACGCATTAAGAGAAGAATAATAGAATAACAATTAATTATATAACATGAAATATTTAAAATACATAGGAATTGCTGCCCTAATTGGGGGAGTTTTATTTGCAACTGCTTTTTTTATTAAATCAAACAGTACATCATCAATAGTCTATGAAACGCAGACTTTAATTACTGCTACTATTGAAGATAAAATTGTTGCAACTGGAAAAGTTTTACCTGAAGATGAGGTAAACGTTGTTCCTCAAATAGCGGGAATTATTCAAGAAATTTTAGTTGAGGAGGGTGACGAAGTATCAGCTGGAGATTTAATAGCTAGAATAAAAGTAGTTCCAAACGAGCAGACTCTTAATAGTGCTGAAGGTAGAGTGAAGAGTGCGCAAATTGTTTTAAAGAATTCTAAAATTGAGTTTGAAAGAAACAAAGCCCTTTTTTCAAAAGAAATTATTTCTGAGCAAGATTTTAATTCAGTAACACTTAGATACAATCAAGACATGCAAAACTTGTCGAACGCAAAAAGTGATTTACAAATAATTAAATTAGGATCTTCTGGAGGTTCAACAATTACAAATACAAATGTGAGAGCTACAGTTTCTGGAACAATTTTAGAAATTCCTGTAAAAGAGGGAGATCAAGTAATTCAGGCTAATACCTTCAATGCGGGTACTACAATAGCTACAATAGCTGATTTAGATAAAATGATTTTTGAAGGTCAAGTTGATGAGGGTGAAGTTGGAAAACTTTCAGTTGATATGCCATTAGTAATAACTTTAGGAGCGATTGAGGGTAAGCAATATAAAGCTAAGCTAAGATTGATTTCTCCAAAAGGAACAGAGGTTGGAGGAGCTATACAATTTAAAATTGAAGGAGAAGTTTACTTAGATGATGAGTATGTAATAAGAGCTGGCTACAGTGCAAATGCATCTATAGTTTCAGAACGAAAAGTAAATGTAATTGCAATTAGTGAAGCCTTATTGCAATACGATTCAAAAACTAAAAAACCATATGTTGAAATCGAAACTTCTAATCAAAAATTTAAAAGACAAGACGTTAAGCTTGGTATTTCGGATGGAGTAAATGCAGAACTGATATCTGGTGTTTCAAAAACTGATAAAATTAAGGTTTGGAACAAAACTGAGCCAGATAAAAGAGGAGAGGAAGAAGATAATGGATGGAATTAGACAATTAAAATCTAAAATAATTATGAAAAAATTTGTAATAATATTTTTGGCTGTATTATGTTCTGGGAATCAATATTCACAAGAGCCTTGGACTTTAGAAGCTTGCGTGAATAGAGCATTAGAGATGAATATTTCGATCAAACAATCTCAGTTAGAATATGCAGGTTCAGAAATAGATAGAAAAGGAGCAATCGGAAACTTCCTTCCAAATATTAATATTGGAAGTAGCCACTCTTGGAATGTGGGGTTAAATCAAAATATTACAACAGGTCTTTTAGAAAATTTTACTACTCAATTTTCTTCAATGAATCTAAATCTAAATGTCAATTTATATAATGGATTGCAAAACGTAAAAAGATTACACAGAGCAAATTTAGCTATTTTGGCAAGTCAGTACCAATTAGAGGATATGACAGAGAACGTTGCTCTAAGAGTAGCTAACTCATATTTGCAAATTCTGTTTAGTAAAGAATCTTTAGCTGTTCAAAATCTTCAACTAGAAATAACCAAAAAAGAGTTGACAAGAGTAAAAGAATTAGTGGATGGTGGAGTTGTTCCAAAAGGCGATGTTTATGAAATTGAAGCAAATTTAGCATCTCAAGAAAAAAATGTTGTTGATGCTCAAAATGCATATTTTCTTTCAAAGATTGCTCTTGCTCAGCTTATATTAATTGATGATTATGAAAATTTTGAAATTGCTAACGAGTCTTATGATATTCCTATTGCAAATGTTTTAGAGAAAACTCCAACAGAAATATTTAATTATGCAGTTGGAAATAAAAAAGATATAAAGATTAGTGAAACTAATGTTGAGATCGCAAAAAAGGATTTAGAGCTTTCTAAGTCGTTATTACAACCCAGACTATCCGCATTTTATTCTTACAGTACAAGAATTGGTTATAGTGACAGAATAGTTCCGACTGGTGAATTTGGATCAAATACTATTGGAGTTGTGGAGAGTACAAACGAAAAAGTCATAGCACCTTTTCCAATTTATAAAAGTGAAAAGCCATTGTCTTTTTCTGAACAATTTGACTTGAATGCTGGACAAAATTTTGGACTTAGTCTTTCTATTCCAATTTTAAATAATCTATCTAATAGAACTAATGTAGATAGAACTAAAGTAAATATTTTAAGAAGTATTAATTCCTTAGAGCAGAAAAAATTAGATTTAGAAAACACAGTAAATCAATCTTATAATGATGCTAAAGGCGCTTATAAAGCTTATGTGGCTTCTCAGAAATTAGTTAAAGCTAGAAATTCAGCTTTTGAATATGCTCAAAGCAAATTTGAAGTTGGAGCTATGAATTCTTTTGATTTCACTCAGGCAAAACAACGTTTTGAATTAGCGCAATCTGAATTGATTAGAACAAAATATGATTATATTTTTAAGCTTAAAGTATTAGAATTTTATTTTGGAGTTCCAATATCGGTAAATTAAATGTCATATATTTTAAATATAGAATCCTCTTCTACTAATTGTTCTATTTCTTTAACAAAAGATGGTAAGTTACTTTCGTTAAAGGAGAAAAATGATGAAAAATATTCTCACTCAACTAAACTTCATTCTTATATCAATGAAGTTCTTAGCGACTCACAAATTAAGATCAAAGAATTGTCAGCCATAGCAGTTAGCAAAGGTCCTGGATCTTACACAGGATTAAGAATTGGAGTAGCCGCTGCTAAAGGGTTATGTTTTTCACTAGACATTCCATTAATATCAGTATCTACTCTTCTTATTTTATCTAAACAAATTAAAATTAGTTCAGGTTTAATATTACCAGTTTTAGATGCAAGAAGAAACGAGGTTTATTCAGCTATATATGATACTAATTATAATTTAGTTAGAGAAGAAGCTCCTGAAATTATTGATCAAAATTCATTTGAGAATTATTCAAAAGACAATGAAATATATTTTATTGGAAGTGGCCAAAAAAAATGTAATGAGTTAATTAAATCTAATGATAATTTGATTTTTTATAATAAAGAAACCTTCCCTTCTTCTAATGAAATGGTTGATATCTCTTATCAAAAGTATTTAAATTCTGATTTTGAAGATCTTGCTTATTTTGAACCTGCTTATTTAAAGAATTTTATTTTAGATAGCGTTAGCCGTTAACTGCGTTAACTTCAGAAATTTTTCCTGGCAACATATCTTTTAACATATTCTCAATACCGCTTTTTAAAGTAATAGTTGACGAGGGACATCCGCTACACGCACCTTGAAGAATGACATTTACTTTTTGAGTAGTTGCATCGTAAGATTCAAACATAATATTGCCTCCGTCAGATGCTACTGCAGGCTTAATGTTTTCATCTATAATTTTAATAATTTCTTTTGAAATATCATCAAATTCAACATTTGATTTTGTTTTGATTTGACTTTTAATTCTATCTTCAAAAACAATTGTATTATTATCTTGGATAAATGATCGAATAAATTCTCTAACATCCATCACGTTTTTATCCCAATTGTTTCCTTGTTTTTGAATCAGTGAAACAAAATTAAAATCAAAGAACACTTCTTTAATAAATTCAAATCCAAATAATGATTTAGCTAATGGAGAGTCTTTAGTTTCATCTATTGATTTAAATTCATATACATCATCAACAATCTTTTTATTCACAACAAATTTCATTGCATTTGGATTTGGAGTGCTTTCAGCATAAACAGTAACTGGTGAAACTTTTTTAATTTCATTCTTACTTACCAATCCGCCTTTATTCAAAAATTCTTCTAATTGTGAGCAAAGTTCTTCTTGAACATCTTCCCATTTTAAAATATTAAGCTTTTCAATATAAACCGAATGCTTATTTAAAATAACCTTTTTTATAAATGGTAAATAAAATATTTGCTGAATTAATGGAAATTCATTTGTTTCTTCAATTTTTTCAAATTCAATTCTTTTTTCAGACAAAAAAATATTTGAATAAAACTCAAGCTCTTCTTCTCTACTTGTTTCTTTAAATTTAATTATATGTTTTTCCATTTTGGATAGTTTTTATTTTAAAATTATTGGGTAATATTTTTTTTAATGTCCTGTCGCTCCCATTACAATAAAAGTCGTAATTAGGATTAATATTGCTTGCAATTATGTTATTATTTGTAATTATTTTTTTAGTCTGTTTGGCAACAGCTTCTCCACTTTCAAGAACTTTAACATTACTTGGTAAAATTTTTATAATGCTGTCCTTGATTAATGGATAATGTGTACACCCTAAAACTAAATGATCAATATTTGACTTTATCATTGGATTCAAAAACTTTAAAAGTAAATCTTCAATTTCTGTGCCATTTAAAATTCCGTTTTCAATCATCTCTACCAATCCATCTCCGTTCTTTTCAATTATATTGATTTTAGAACAATAATCATTAGAAGTAATATTAAATAAATTACTTGACAGGGTTCCTTTTGTCGCTAAAACACCTATGTTTCCGGTTTTAGTATTAATGGCTGCTGGTTTTATTGCTGGTTCCACACCTATAAAAGGCAATTTAAAGGCCTCTCTCAATAAAGATATGCTATTTGTAGTAGCTGTATTACAAGCTACTACGATTACTTTACAACCTTTATTCGTTAACCATTCGCTGTTTATTAAACTTAATTCTTGAATTTCTTTTTTAGACTTATTTCCGTAAGGAGAGTTAAGATTATCGGATAAGTATAAAATGTTTTCTTTAGGTAATAGTTTTTGAATTGATTTAAAAACTGTCACTCCACCAATACCTGAATCGAAAATACCAATCGGTGAATTATTCATGATATAAAAATAAAAAAAAACTACCTAACATAATTAGGTAGTTTTTATATGGTAATAAATGATTAAAATTTATTAAAACCCTAATTCTTTTTTTACGTCTTCAATTAAATCTTTTCCGTCAGATAGTATTAAACTTCCACCTTGAGTTCCGTCAATTACATAATCGTAACCTAGACCTCTAGCAACTTTTTGTATTGCGGCTCTAGCTTTTTCAATCAAAGGCTTTAGTAAGTCCGCTTGTTTCTTTTGGATATCTTGCGACGCAGTTTGTTGATATTGTTGAATATTTTGTTCCATTCCAGCTAGCTCTTTTTGACGTGCTTGGTTTGTCACATCAGTTTGATTTTGTGCATCAGCTGAATACGTTTGTAATTTAGTTTGATATTCCTTCATAGATGCGTCAATTTCAGTAGCATAGGTTTTTTGAAGTTTTTCAAGTTGTGCTTGAGCTTCTTTTACTTCTGGCATTTCGCTAATAAGTGATTGACTGTCAATGTGTGCAATTTTACTTTGAGCTGTTACAGAAACTGTAACTAATAATAATAAAAATACTGCTGTTAATTTTTTAAAAGTTTTCATTTTTTTGAACTTTAATTTAGGGTTATTTTTTTTTTCTTAATTCTAAAAGACTATCTCTTTTTCTTTTAAAGGCTTCTCTTTTTTCTTCTTTTTGTTTTAAAATTAATTCTCTTCTTGATTTAATTTCTTGAGATTTTTTTAACTTTTTTTCTTCTATTTCTTTCTTTTTTGCTTCTAATTCTGGATTAAAACTTTCTTCGCTGAATTCGAGATTTAACTTTTCTAATTTCTCGGATCTTAAAATACTTTTTAAAACCAGGTCGCTAATATCGTATTTTTTTTCGGAATATAGAACAATTGCATCAGCAGATTGATCAAATATTTTATCAAATTTCTTTTGTTTTGCGATTGATTGGACAACATTTAAAACTTGGTCTTGAATTGGTTTGATTAATAAAAGTTCTTGTACAACCCAATCTCCATTGACTCCAAATCGTTTTTCCTTGTAATCGTTCATTTGTTTAACTTCAAATTCAATTTCTGATTCTCTGTCATCAACTAAATCTTTAGTAAGTAAAGGTCTTTCTATTTCTAAACTATCCTTTAGGTTATCTATAAACTTTGATTTTAAATCTATTTCTTTTTTCCACTCTCCAATTTTTTCTTCTAATTGTTGACTAGCAATTGTATAGTCTTCCATTTTAGATAAAATATACTCCATGTCAATAATACCTATTCTTTCGCTTTTTTGAGAAAAAGAGTGTTGTATTGAAACTGAGATAATTAAGAAAAATATTAAAAATTTAGTTTTCATTAGACTAATCTATGCAATAAAGATATGATTTCTAAAAGTTTTGACCGATCACAAAATGTGTTTCCCAGCCGTGAGCATTAAGATCTCCTGCAAATTGACTGTCAAAACCATATCCAAAGTCAATTCCTAGTAATCCAAATGCTGGCATAAAAATACGTATACCTAATCCTGCAGATCTTTTTGCGTTGAAAGGATTAAATTCTCTAAAACTATCGTAACCATTTCCAGATTCCAGAAATGTTAAAGCAAAAATAGATGCAGCTGGTTTTAAGGTTATAGGATATCTTAATTCCAATGAAAATTTATTGTAAATAGTAGATCCATCCTGACTAGATAGTGATTGATTAGTATAACCTCTTAAAGCTACTGTTTCTCTACCATCCATGGCATACTGGGACATTCCGTCTCCACCAAGGTAAAATCTGTCAAAAGGAATAATCCCTCTCTTATTGTTATACGCTCCTAAAAATCCAAATTCTGCATGAGTTTTTAAAACAAACTTATCTATTAGTCTTGTGTACCAAGTTCCATTGAACTTGATTTTATAAAATTCTAGCCATTTAAATCTTTCTTGATCAATTAGAGCTTGGTCTGGTTCACCATCTTCATTTTGGTATTCCGCCTGATTTTCTAAATCATCGTAATCAATACCGTTAAACAAAGAGTAGGGTAATGATAATTTAGCACTTAAAGCAAATTGAGATCCACCTAAAGGAAATACTGGATTTACAAAAGTATTGTCTCTTGAAAGAATAACATTATAAAATATATTATTTGATTTACCATCTCCAAAAGTAAATAGACCAGTATAGTAATTACTTAAATTATAATATTGATATCCTAAAGATTGACTAAGTTGAAAATAATCATCTGGAACTCTTAATTTTTTTGCTAACCCTATTTGAGCCCCTGTTATTTCAAAAAACTGATCTTTATTGGCTTGACCAGTGAAGTAGTCGTATCTATATTGTTTAGTTCTTGAAATAGAGGTTGAAAAAGAAACAGGTTGTCTTCCTCCAAGCCATGGTTCTGAAAAGGAAAAACTAGCAGTATTGTAAAACCTGTTGGCTTGAAGTCTCACTGACAAGGCTTGCCCATCTCCCATAGGAAGGGGTTTGTATGCAGCTTTGTCTTTTAGACCTCTTACTGAAAAGTTGTTAAATGATAATCCTAATGTTCCAATAAAGCCACCGCCTCCATAACCACCTTGAAGTTCTACTTGACTAGCACCTTTTTCCACTAGACCATATTCAATATCAACAGTTCCAAAATTTGGATCAACATTTTTAAAATCAGGACTAATTTGTTCAGGATCAAAGAATCCCATTTGACCAAGTTCTCTAACGGTTCTAACAATTTGAGATTTACTATAAATATTACCAGGTTTAGTTCTTAATTCACGATGTATAACATGATCGTTAGTTCTTGTATTCCCAACCACAGTTATTTTATTGAAATAGGCTGGTTTTCCTTCAACAACTCTTATTTCAAAGTTTATTGTATCGTTTAAAACAGAAACTTCAACTGGATTTATGTTTGAAAATAAGTAACCGTTGTTTTGGTATAAATTTGAAAGGTCTTCTCCGTCAGGTTTAGTATTATCAGAAATTCTTTTCTTTAATAAAACTCCATTATATGTATCTCCTTTAAAAAGCCCTAAAGCTCTTGCGAGTTGTGCATCCGAATAAACAGAATTTCCAAGAAATGCTATATCTCCAAAGTAATATCTATTACCTTCCTGAAGGTCAATATTAATAGTTATTCTATTTTTATCTGTTATAACAGAATCACTGATTATCCTAGCATCACGGTAACCTTTTTCTTTATAAAAATCTAAAATCGAATTCAAATCTTCTCTATATTCTTTTTCAATGAATTTTGATTTTTTCCAAAACCTTCCAAGTAATTTTGTTTTGGTTTTTTTCATCTTCTTTTTTAGTTTAGAAGACTTTGTAAGTTCGTTTCCTGTAAAATTAATTTGATCAATTTTGACTCTATCTCCAAGATCAACATTAATTAACATTTTACTAAAATTAACTTCACTTGAATCTGGTAATATGTTTATTGAAACTTTTGTATTTAAAAACCCGTCTTTTTTGTACTTATTAATTATATAGTTTTTGGTGGTTTTGATAAAATTTTCAGTAATTTTTTTTCCTTTTTTTAGTTCTGTTTCAGAGATTATTGTTTCAGTCTTAGATTTTTTTAAACCAGTGATTTTGAACTCAGATAAAGTTGGCAGTTCTAATATGTCAATTTGAATACTTGCTTCACCATTTTCAATATTTGTTAAGTAAAAATTAATATCACTAAATAAGTCTAATTTCCAAAGTTTACTGATTATAGCACTAATTTCTTCTCCTGGAATTCTGATTTTTTGACCTTCTTTAAGTCCAGTATAAGTTATTACAGTTTGTTCATTAAAGTTTTTTAGGCCAGAAACTGAAACCTCTTTTAAAACATACTCGTTGCCTTTAACATAAGATGTTTCTTGAGCAACAGAATTAAAACTTAATAATGCGACTGTTAGTATTGTTAAATACTTACTAAAAGTTAACGAGTTTTTTTTATTAATTAATTTTTCCAAATCTTCTTTCTCTTTTTTGATAATCTTCCAAAGCATCTAAAAAATCTTCTTTTTTAAAATCAGGCCAAAGTACGTCAGTAAAATACATTTCTGCATATGCTATTTGCCATAGCAAGAAGTTACTAACTCTTTTTTCACCACCTGTTCTAATCAAAAGATCTACATTAGGTAAATTTCGGGTGTAAAGATGCTCATTTATTATGTTTTCATCAATATTTTTTACAGAAATTATGTTATTTTTAACTTTATTAGAAACTTCTCTGATAGCATTTACAATTTCTTGTTTAGATCCGTAGCTAATTGCTAAATTTAAATTTAGTTTTTTGTTGTTTTTTGTCTCTGAAATTATGCTTTCTAATTTTGATTTTGGTTTATTTTTAAGGGAATCCAAATCTCCTAAAACATTTAATTTAATATTATTTTCAATAAGCGAAACTCTTTCTTTGTCTATAGAATAAACTAACAAATCCATTAGCGCATTGACTTCAAATTTTGGTCTATTCCAGTTTTCTGTAGAAAAGACAAAAAGTGTTAGATTTTTGATACCAAGTTTAATGGATTGATTTATACATTCTTTAACAGATTTAGTTCCGTTTTCATGGCCAAATGCTCTTTTTTTTCCTATTTTTTTTGCCCATCTACCATTACCATCCATTATTATGGCAACATGATTTGGTAAATAAGTGAAATCTTTTTTGTTCATAATATTTTAATTAGGACAGTAGCATTTTTTATTTCCAAAAAGATAAGTTAATGTAATTCCACTAAAAACATACCAATCTTTACTTAAAGTCGATCCGAAAATTTCTGAAGAATCATTATATTTATCAATTGGATAACTTCCATCAAGATTATCCGTAAAAGTTGCATTAGCTGTTATTTCAAATCCAATTATAAAACTTCTTAATGGTTTTAATTTATAACCTAACGTAATAGGAACAGAAATATTACTTTCAGTACCATATTGATCAGCTTTTAGCTCTCCATTTTCGTACCTAAGTGCATTATAATTAAAAAAGTTAATTCCAGTACTTATGTAGGGTGTCATTTGTAAAGAAGAATTGTAGATGTCAAATTCAACAAAATTAAAATCTATTCCCACGCCAATTTCAGTTATAATATTTTTAAAGTACCTGCCTCTTTTTTTTCGATATTCAACAGTATTTGGCCAATTGTCAGAGCTACCAATTTTAGAATAATTAAGTTTTGCTCTTAAAGCAATTCTTTCATTTAAATTTTTTCTAAATATTATTCCTGCAACTGCGTTAGTGGAAAGATTATATGAAAATGGATGAATATAAGTAGTTGGTCCAACATCTCCAATATAATTTGAACCTCCAATAAAAACTCCAATCTCATTATTTTGTGAAAACACTGTCATTGAAATAAATAAAATTATGACATGTATTATTTTTCTTTTCATAATATGGCAGCAAATATAGATAAAATCAATTTTTAATAAGTTCTATATATTCCTTCTGTCTTCTCCCCAAAGAAGCTTATTTCTTAAAGTTTTGTAGAAACTATTATTGTTTATCGAAGCTAACTTAATTTTATAATTGGCTTTTTTTATTTTTATTTTAACATTATTTTTCAAAGAAATTATTTGAGAATCTAAAGAAAGAAGATGCGATTTTTCTCTTCCCTCAACTGAGAGTTCAATTTTAATTTCATCAGAAATAACTAAAGGTCTTGCATTTAAATTATGTGGAGCAATTGGAGTGATTGAAAAAGTTTGACTGGATGGCGTCATTATTGGACCGCCACAACTAAGAGAGTATCCTGTAGAACCAGTCGGAGTTGAAACTATTAAGCCGTCAGCCCAATAGGTATTTAAATATTCTCCATCCAACATAGTTTTAATTTCTATCATTGATGTTGTGTTTTTTCTTCCAACACTAACTTCGTTAAGAGCGAAGTTAAAATCAGAAAAATTATCATTATTATCAACGCTTACTTCAAGTAAACTTCTTTCTTTTACATCAAATTCACCTTTTAATATTTTCTTTAATTCAATATTTAATAATTCTTGATTTAATGTTGCTAAAAAACCAAGTCTTCCTGTGTTAATTCCAATAATAGGAATTCCTAAATCTCTTATATAAGTAATCGATCTCAATAACGTACCATCTCCTCCAATTGTAATCATCATATCTATACTTTTGTCAAGATCATTATAAGATGAAAACACTTTATGATTGTGGTTTGTTTTCAGTTTTTTTAATAGAACTGAATTATACTTTTCCTCAACAAATAACACAAGATTCTGATTTTTGCTAATATTTAAAATTTCTAAAAATATGTTTTTAGAAATTTTGTCTACTGACTGACCGTATATTGCAATTTTCATTTAAGAAATTATTTTAATGCAAATTAATTAAAATAACATATAACAAATCTTTAATTTTGAATTATTATGACAAAATTAAGTGTTAACATAAATAAGATTGCAACATTAAGGAATGCAAGAGGAGGTGATAACCCCAATTTACTTCAAATGGCAAATGATATTCAATCTTTCGGAGCTCACGGTATTACAATTCATCCAAGACCTGATCAAAGACATATAACTTACAAAGACGCAATAGATTTGCCTAAAGTGATTTCTACTGAGTTTAATATTGAGGGCAATCCTATTAAAAAATTCATTGATTTAGTTTGTAAAATAAAACCTGATCAAGTTACACTTGTTCCTGATAGTATTGATGCTATTACTTCTAATTCCGGATGGGACACAATTAAAAATAAATCATTTTTAAAAGAAGTGATTTCCGAATTTAAAAATAATGGAATTAGAACTTCTGTTTTTGTAGACACTGATCTTAAATTAATTGAAGGAGCAAAAATAACTGGAGCGGATAGAATAGAGCTTTATACAGAATCGTTTGCTGTTAACTACCAAAAGGGTAATAAGGAAGAGATAAATAATTATATTAATGCTTCAGTTTTAGCAAATGATTTAGGAATGGGAGTCAACGCTGGTCATGATTTAAGTCTTGAAAACATTCATTTTTTTGTTGATAAAATCCCTTATTTAGATGAGGTATCTATCGGACATGCTATAATTTGTGAATCTTTGTATTTAGGGATTGAAAACGTAATTAATATGTATTTACAGAAAATAAACAATGCTTTTAAAAAGTAAAATTTTTGGATCAGAAGGAGATGTTTTAATAGTGCTTCACGGATTTTTAGGAATGTCAGATAATTGGAATTCTTTTGCCAAAAAAATTAATGATAGAGGATTTCAAATTCATTTATTAGATCAAAGAAATCATGGAGAAAGTTTTCATAATAAAGAATTTAATTATGAAATCTTAGCTAACGATTTAAAATATTATATCGATTATCATAAAATAATAAGTTTTTCATTAATTGGTCATTCAATGGGTGGTAAAACAGCAATGATGTTTGCTAGTATTTATCCTAATACTATTAAAAAACTTATTATTGTAGACATCCTGCCTTTTTATTATAAAAATGATTATCAAAATATTATAAATTCTCTAAAATCATTAGACTTTAAATCAATTAGCTCCAGATTAAATGCAGATAAAGCGTTATCAATATTCATTCAAGATCAATCGTTCAGAGCATTTTTATTAAAAAACTTAAAGCGAGTTAGTAAGGATGAACTTGCTTTTAAAATAGATTTAGATATCATTTCAGATAATTTATCTGAAGTTGAAAAAGCATTACCAAGTGATATTTATTTTTCTGGTGAAACACTATTTATAAAAGGTGAAAAATCAGATTACATTAACAATCAAAAATTTAAAATAGTTCATAATAATTTTCCAAAATCTAGACTTGTCGAAGTTTCTAATGCTGGTCATTGGGTGCATGCAGAAAATCTTAATGATTTTGCTGAAGAAACATTAAATTTTTTAAAATCTTAAAAGTTGGTCACCTTTGTAAAAAGACCTATTTTTGCGACCAAATTTGTAAAATATGAAGGTTTCAAAAAAAGATATCGATAAATTAAATTCAGTATTGTCTGTTAGTATTGAAAAGACTGATTATGAATCAAAAGTAGAAGAAGTGCTCAAGGATTATAAAAAGAGAGCTAATATTCCTGGCTTTAGAAAGGGTCATACTCCAATAGGATTAATAAAAAAACAATACGGAATTTCAGTGAAAGTTGATGAAATCAATAAACTGATGCAAAAAGGATTAAGTGATTATTTAGGTGATGAAAAATTAGATATTTTAGGTAATCCACTCCCTGTTGAAAAAAATGATTTAGACTGGAATGCTGATAAGATTACTTTTGATTTTGAAATAGGATTATCACCAGAGTTTGAAGTTTCATTAAAAAACAAAAAAGCTATTAATTCTTATGAAATTGATGTTGATAAAAAAATGATTGATGATCAAATTAAAAATATTCAAAATCAATATGGAAAACTAATTGCAAAAACTAAAATTGAAGATGGATTTGAAATAAATGGAAAATTCATGAATGAAGAATTTGAAGTTGATAATACATCAAACTTCAAATTGAAGGATATAAAAGGAAAATCTAATAAAGAAAGTTTAAGAAAATTAAGTATTGGTGATTCAATTGACCTAAAGACTAAGGATTTGTTTGATAAGGATTCAGATTTATCATTTCATCTTAAAACAAATGATGATAATAAAGACAAGGTGAAAAATATTACGTTTTTATTAAACGAGATTAATGAAAGAGAGCCAGCTGATCTTGATCAAGATCTATTCGATAAATTATTTGGAAAGGATGCTATTAAATCAGTAACTGAACTTAAAAATAAATTGAAATCTGATGCTGAATCTAATTTCATAAATCAAACAGATCAAAAACTATTAAATGACGTCACTGAGTATTTAATTGATAATACAAAATTTGATTTGCCAGATAATTTTCTAAAAAAATGGATGCAAACTGCAGGAGAAAATAGATTAGACGAAAAAGAAGCAGCAATGGAGTATGAAAAATCTGAAAAAGGACTTAGATACCAATTAATAGAATCTAAAATAGTTAAGGATAATGAGATCAAAATTGATCATGATCAAATTAAAGACTTCTCTAAAGATTTAATTAAAACTCAAATGAAACAGTATGGTCAAAACAGTCCTGAAGAAAAAGAGTTAGAATCCATTTCTCAAAGAATTCTTTCTAATAAAGATGAAGTTAAAAGGATTTCTGATCAATTATTAAGTAAAAAATTAATTGATTTATTTAAATCAAACCTTAAGTTTAAAAACAATAAAGTTTCTTATGAAAAATTTATTGAAATGGCTTATGCTAAAAAATAATTAACTTTAGTTTATTATAAAAAATAATTTTTATGGATTACTCGAAAGAATTTAAAGAATATTCAATTAAACATCACGGAATTAACTCACTTTATTATGATAAGTTAGTTAGTAGCATGACCCCGTATATAATTGAAGAAAGACAGCTAAATGTTGCTCAAATGGATGTTTTTTCTAGACTTATGATGGATAGAATAATTTTCTTGGGTACAGGGATAAATGATTCTATAGCTAATATTATTCAAGCTCAATTACTTTTTTTAGAGAGTACTGACAAAGACAAGGATATTCAAATTTATATTAATTCACCGGGTGGATCTGTATATGCTGGCTTAGGAATTTATGATACAATGCAATTTATAAATCCTGAAGTTGCTACAATTTGTACTGGAATTGCTGCATCAATGGCCGCTGTTTTATTATGTGCTGGTCAAAAGGGTAAAAGATCAGGGTTAACTCATTCTAGAGTAATGATTCACCAACCACTAGGCGGAGCTCAAGGTCAAGCTTCTGATATTGAAATTACTGCAAGAGAAATTGGCAAGCTAAAGAAAGAATTATATGAAATTATAGCTAATCATTCGGGTCAAAAATATGATAAAGTTTATGATGATAGTGATAGAGATTATTGGATGAAAGCTGAAGAAGCTAAAAAATATGGAATGATTGATGAGGTTTTAACAAAAAAATAACTTCATGTCTGAAAAAGATTTAATTTGTTCGTTTTGTGGTTTAAGTAAAGTTCAAACAAATTTACTTGTTGCTGGTCAAGATGCTCATATTTGTGATAGTTGTATAGAACAAGCTTATGGCATAATAATCGAAGAATCGAAAAGAAATACTAATACTAAGCAAGAAGATGAATTATCAATTTCTAAACCTAAAGAAATAAAACTTTTTCTAGATGATTACGTAATTGGACAGGATCATACAAAAAAAATTCTATCTGTAGCTGTTTATAATCATTATAAAAGACTAAATCATCAGTCATCAAAAAATGATGTAGAGATTGATAAAAGCAATATTTTAATAGTTGGTGAAACAGGTACTGGTAAAACACTAATAGCAAAAACAATTGCAAGAATGCTAGATGTTCCGTTGGCAATTGTTGATGCTACTGTATTAACAGAAGCTGGATATGTTGGAGAAGATGTCGAGACTATTTTAACTAGACTCTTACAGGCCTCAGATTATGATCAAGAAAAAGCTGAAAGAGGAATTGTGTTTATTGATGAAATTGATAAAATTGCTAGAAAAAGTGATAATCCCTCTATTACAAGGGATGTTTCAGGCGAAGGAGTTCAACAGGCATTATTGAAATTATTAGAGGGAACTATTGTAAATGTTCCGCCAAAAGGAGGAAGAAAACACCCTGATCAAAAATTTATTGAATTAGATACTCAAAACATTCTTTTCATTGCGGGGGGAGCGTTTGATGGTATTGAAAAGATTATTTCAAAAAGACTGAATATGCAAGTCGTTGGATATAAAAACCCTAATTCTACTAAAATCAATCAAGAAAATTTACTTTCATTTATATCTCCAAAAGATTTAAAAGACTTTGGATTAATACCTGAAATTTTAGGAAGATTACCAGTATTGTCCTATATGAATTCTTTAGATAAAAAGACATTAAGATCAATTTTAACTGAACCAAAAAATTCTCTTATTAAGCAATATGAAAAGTTATTTGAAATTGATGGAATTAAAGTGTCATTTACTGAAGACGGTCTTAGCTATATAGTTGATAAAGCACTCGAATTTAAGCTTGGTGCCAGAGGACTTAGATCAATTTGTGAATTGATTTTAAATGATGCAATGTTTGAACTCCCAAGTTCTAAAAGAAAAAAACTTCATATTGATAAAACTTATATTTCTAAAAAATTATCAAACTCTAGCCTAAGTATTTTGAAAGTAGCTTCTTAATTAAGCTTAATTAGCTCTTCAATTATCATTCTATCGTTGCAAAGTCTTGGAATTTTATTTTGGCCCCCTAATTTATTTTTAAACTTTAACCATTCAAAGAATAGTTTCTCTTTAGCAACAATAATTTCTAATCTTTTCATTGTTATATTTTTGAAGCGTTTTGATTTATAGTCAGAATTTAATTCTTGTAGATATTTATCAAGATCTTCGCAAAACTTTGAAATATTTAAAGGTTTTTTTTCAAATTCAATTAGCCACTGATGACATCCAGAATCTTTTTTACTAATAAACGATGGTGCTACCGTATATTCAACTATTCTAGATTTATGTTTTAATAATGTTTTATTTAATGCATTTTCAGCATTTTCAATTATTAGTTCTTCCCCAAACGCATTTATAAAACTTTTAGTTCTACCAGTGATTTTAATTCGAAATGGATCTAACGAAGTAAATTTAATAGTATCTCCAATTTTATATCTCCACAATCCAGCATTTGTAGAGATAATCATAGCGTAATTTGTATCTAATTTTACTTTAGAGAGATTTATTATTTTAGACTTTAACTTATTATCCAGAGTTTCAAACTCAAAATAAATTCCATAATCTAGCATAAGTAGCATATCATTATGATCATTTCTATCTTGAATTGCAAAAAACCCCTCGGATGCATTGTAGGTTTCATAAAAACGAACACCATCTCCTAATACAGATTTAAATTGATTAATATATGGGTCAAAATTTACTCCACCATGAAAATATACTTCTAAATTTCCCCATATATCTTTAATTGTTGTTTCATTTCTTTCTTCTAAAATCTTGTTTAGAAGAATAAGCATCCATGAAGGTACGCCTGCTAAACTTGTAATATTTTCATTTAATGTGTTATTTATTATAGCTTTTATTTTTTCATCCCATTTATCCATTAAAGAAATCTCATTATTAGGAGCACTTAACATTTCAGCCCATAATGGTAAATTATCAATTAATATCGCTGACAAATCTCCAAAATAATTATTATTATTCTCATATAATTTTTTACTTCCGCCGAGTCTTAATGATTTCCCTGAAAATAAATTAGAATCCTTATTGTTATTTACATACAAGCATAAAACATCTTTTCCTGCTTTATAATGACACTCCTCAAGAGATTCTTTACTCACAGGGATGAATTTACTTATAGAATTAGTTGTTCCACTAGATTGTGCATACCATTTGATTGCAGAATTCCAAAATATATTAGATTCTCCCTTAATAGATCTTTCTATATATTTTAAAAAATTTTCATAATCTGTTAGTGGAATATTATTGGAAAAAGAAGAGTAGTCTTTGATTGAACTAAAATTGTATTTTTTTCCAAATTCTGTATTTTCAGCATTTTTCAAAAGATTAATTAAAACTTCGTTCTGAACCTCTAAAGGATATTTTTTAAATAATTCAATCTGATGCATTCTTTTTTTAAGAAACCAAGTCGTAACAGTATTTAGGAAAGAGAATGGCATTTTAACTATCTTTATTTTTTTAATAATATAAATAAATTTTTTTGATAAATGTTTAAAGGAGTATTAAATAAGATGAAAACTGAAATAGATGATAATTTGAATTATTTTCTAGAACTAGGAGATGATTTTATTAATGTAAATCAACTACTAGGTTCAAAAATAAAACTATCATTTAGTGGTTATGAGTGTTTGAACTGTAAATCTGACATGCAATTATATAGACAGGGGCATTGTAAAAAATGTTTTTTTGAATTACCAAGTACTGCTGATTGGATTATGAAGCCAGAGCTTAGTAAAGCACATTTGCACATAGAAGACAGAGATTTAGAGTTTGAAAAAAAAGTTCAATTAAAACCACATATTTTATATTTAGCTTTTTCTAGTAATGTTAAAGTAGGTGTTACTAGAAAAACTCAGGTTCCTTACAGATGGATAGATCAGGGAGCAATTCAGGCTATTGAAATAGCAGAATTTCCTAATAGGTATTTAGCTGGGATATCAGAAGTTGCACTCAAGAATTTTTATGCAGATAAGACTAATTGGAGAGAAATGTTAAAAATAAGTAGTTCCAATGTAGATCTTCAATTAGAAAGAGATAATGCTTTAGAAAAAATACCAAAAGAAGCTTTAGATTCAATTCAGACTAAAAAGTATTCAACCTTTAATATAGATTATCCAGTAAATAAATATCCAGAAAAACCTAAAAGTCTTAATTTACCTAAAGAAAAATCTTTTACAAGTGAGTTGGCTGGAGTTAAGGGACAATATTTAATATTTAATGACAGCACTGTTTTTAATGTAAGATCAAATGAAGGTGTTGTTATTGATTTAGAAATTATTAAATCTTAATTTCTTCTCCAATTTTCAAGTTGAATTTTTTTCTAAATAAATAAACAAATAAGTATAACAGAGGAGTGTCTAAAAATGCTATTAAAATTTTAAAAATAATACCTGAAACAACAAGACCTAAAAAACTATCCCAGCTTAGTACTTCAAATAGACATAAAAGGGAAATAACAGTTACAGTATCAATTATTTGAGAACTAAAAGTTGAAAAGTTATTTCTTAACCACAACATTTTTCCTTTAGTTAGCTTTTTCCAAAAATGATAAATTTTAATATCGATAAATTGAGCACATAGATAAGCAAGCATAGACGCTAAAACTGCTAATCCAGAAAGTGAAAAAACATTTGAAAATGTTTCATCGTTTATTGGTGATGATTCTAAAGCTGGAACATAATTAGAAATTAAAATTATGCTGATTGAAAAAAATGATGCAAAAATACCAGCCACTACAACTTGATTAGCTTTCCTTTGACCATATATTTCAGAAATTAAATCAGTTACTAGAAAAGTTATAGGATAAGGAAGTATGCCAACAGAAAGTTCAAATAATTTTATACCACCTATTGATATGTCAAATGGATACCAATAAAAAAATTTTTGAAAAATTAAATTTGAAACTACTAAAGAAGTGATAAATAGAGCAGCCAAATACAAGTAAATTTTTCTGGCTAAATTTTGTTTTTCTTCAGACATTAATTTCTAATTAAAAATATTTGTATTACTTAAATAAAGATACTTAAATAAAGATTCTTTTTATTTAATTTGCTTAAGTGAATTTAAACAAAGTATATCTATCATTAGGAAGTAATTTAGGTGATAAAATTAAGAACCTTCAAAGTGCAATAAACTTAATTGACACTAACATTGGAGATGTTCTGTCAATTTCAAATGTTTACAAAACAAAATCCGAAGGATTCATTGGAGGTGATTTTTTTAATTGTTGTATTTCGGTTGTTACAGAATTTAATCCAACTCATTTAATTGATAAGTTATTAGAAATTGAATCTCTAGAAGGTAGAGTAAGGTCAAATTCAGCAAAACATGAATCTCGAGTTATAGATATTGATGTTTTATTGTATGAAGACATGATTATAAATGAAACTAACTTAGTCATCCCTCATCCAAGAATGCATTTGAGAAATTTCGTTTTATATCCTCTTTCTGATATTGCAAAAAGTAAAATACATCCAATATTAAATGACACAACTATTAATCTTTTAAATAAATTAGAATCTACAGAAATATTAAAAAGTGATGAAGTACTGTTATTGCCTGTTTTATTAAAATTACAATCATTTAAAAACATAGTGATTGAAGGAAATATTGGAGTTGGCAAAACAACATTATCAAAAAAACTTTCAAATGATTTAAATAAAGATTTAATTATTGAGGGCTTTATGGATAATCCATTTCTTGAAAAATATTATAATAATCCCGACAGATATGCTTTAAATGTTGAACTCACTTTTTTAACTGATCGCTGCCGTCAACTTAGTAATTTTAATAATCAGATGAATTTTTTTAGCTCTGGATTAATAGCAGATTATGATATTTTTAAATCTCTAGTTTTTGCTGGTGTTTCTTTAAATGAAATTGATTTTAATTTATTTAGAGATATTTTTTATTTTATGACTAAAGATTTATTTAAATCTAATTTGGTTATATACTTATTACAATCTTCAGATCAGCTTTTGAAAAACATTAGTAAAAGAGGAAGAAGTTTTGAAAAAACTATTAGCAGAAATTATTTAGATAAAATAAATTCCGCTTATTTGAAGCATATTAAAAATAATGCTGATTTAAATGTCGTGTATATTGATGTTTCTGATTTAGATTTTGTTGAATCAGATGAAGATTATGCGAAGTTGTTATTTAGAATTAAGAATAATTTAGCTGAGTCTTTTAAAGAACTCCCATATTAGTATTCCTGAGCATACTGAAATATTCAAAGAGTGTTTTGTTCCGTACTGAGGAATTTCAATTACTTCATCGGATAAACTAATTGCAGCTTCAGAGACTCCTTTGACTTCATTCCCAAAAATCAAAGCATGTTTTAAGTTTTTATCTAGTTTAAAGGATGTTAATTTTTTTGATTTATTAGCTTGTTCAACACTCCAAATAAAAAACTTATCCTTTTTTAATTTAATTATAAGTTCTGAAATGTTCTTACAATATTCCCAGTCAACACTTTCAGTTGAACCTAGTGCAGTTTTATGAATATCCTTGTGTGGGGGACAAGCAGTTATTCCACACAAATAAATTTTTTCAACTAAAAAAGCATCACTAGTTCTAAAGACCGATCCAATATTATTTAAACTTCTAATATCATCTAGAATAATAGTGAGTTTAGTTTTTTCCGACTTTTTAAATTCAATAATATTCTTTCTATTAAGCTCAATGTTTTTTAATTTTCTCATAAATTTATTCTTCTATTTACCAAGATTATACAAAGTAATAGATTAAAAAATTAATTAATGCTATTTTAGCTTTAATTCATGTTAATATGGAAAAGAAAGTAACCCCATTAATGCGTCAATATTATAAAATAAAGGATAAATATCCTGATGCTTTATTATTATTTAGAGTTGGAGACTTTTATGAAACATTTCACGATGACGCTGTGAAGGCCTCTTCTATTTTGGGAATAATTTTAACTAAACGTGGAGCAGGCAGTAATAGTGAAACAAAATTAGCCGGTTTTCCGTATCATTCGTTAAACACATATTTACATAAATTAGTTAAAGCTGGGGAGCGTGTTGCAATTTGCGAACAATTGGAAGATCCAAAAAAAACTAAGTCTATAGTTAAAAGAGGAGTTACTGAGTTAATCACGCCTGGAGTTGCTTTAAATGATGGTATTTTAGAACAAAAATCTAATAATTTTTTAGCGTCAGTATTCAACATTAAAAACCATTACGGAATATCTTTTTTAGATATATCAACTGGAGAATTATTAATAGCCGAGGGTAACTTAGAATATGTTAAAAATCTTCTTTCAAGTTATGATGCCAAAGAGATATTAGTTTGTAAAAAAAACAAATCTAATTTTAGTAAAGAATTTGGTAATTATAGCTCTATATTTTATTTTGAAGATTGGGTTTTTAACAAAGACTTCGCTTTAGAAAAAATAAAAAATCATTTTGATGTTTCTAGTTTAAAAGGATTTGGAATTAGTGAAAATAACATAGGACTTTTAGCCTGTGGATCTATTTTACATTATTTAGATGAAACGCAGCATAAAAAATTAGAACATATAACTAAAATAAATCAGATAATTGATAGTAGCCATGTATGGATGGATCAATTTACAGTTTCTAATTTAGAATTGATTTACAGCAACTCTAAGGAGGGTAAATCACTTATTGACATAATTGACTATACGTCAAGTCCAATGGGCGCAAGAATGTTAAAAAGATGGCTTATTCACCCCTTACTTGATTTAAAAAAATTAAATTTTAGACATAGTTCGGTTGATGAAATTATAAGAAATCAAGATTTATTAATTAGTCTTCAGTCGGAGTTACAATCACTTTCAGATTTGGAAAGAATAATTGCGAAAGTCGTTACTTTTAAAATTTCACCTAGAGAATTAGTTCAATTAAAAGAATCTTTAATTAAAGTAAAGTCAATAAAAGATCTCTTGTCAGATAAGTCTTTGAAAAATTTATATAAAATTAATTCTTCTTTAGATTACTGTGATTCTATAATAAACTTGTTAGAAAAAACTTTAAATAATGAAGCTCCAGTAAATATTAAAAAAGGAAATGTAATTAAAGAAAATTTTAATTCAGAATTAGATGAATTAAGAAGTTTGTCTATTTCGGGAAAAGATTATTTAAATAAAATTCTAGAAAGAGAAAAAAATAATACTGGAATAACATCTCTAAAAATAAGTTTTAATAACGTGTTTGGATATTTTATTGAGGTTAGAAACATACATAAAGATAAAGTTCCAGAAGAATGGATTCGTAAACAAACCTTAGTAAATGCTGAAAGATATATAACTAGTGAATTGAAAGATTATGAGGCTAAAATATTAGGAGCTGAAGAAAAAATTTCTATTCTAGAATCAAAACTTTTTGAAGAACTTATTATTAAATTAGTTAAAGATGTTGAGATAATTCAAAAGAATTCATTTTGGCTAGCTAATTTAGATTGCCTTGTCGGATTTGCAAATTTAGCTTTGAAAGCTAATTACTCTAAACCAATACTTAATAACTCCAAAGATTTAGAAATCATTAAAGGGAGGCATCCTGTAATTGAATCACAACTTTCACAAGACAGTCCCTTCGTTCCTAACGATCTAAAACTTTGTGACAAAATCAATCAGATTTTAATGATAACTGGGCCGAATATGTCTGGTAAATCAGCAATTCTAAGACAAACTGCATTGATTGTCTTAATGGCTCAAATGGGAAGTTTTGTTCCTGCGAAAATCGCAAGAATTGGTTTTTGATAAGATATTTACTAGAGTTGGAGCTAGTGATAATATTTCACTGGTGAATCTACTTTTATGGTAGAAATGAATGAAACTGCTTCAATTATTAATAATATTTCTGAAAACAGTCTAATTCTTTTAGACGAAATTGGAAGAGGAACAAGCACCTATGATGGTATTTCTATTGCCTGGGCTATTAGCAGAATTTTTACATGATCATCCGTATAAACCTAAAACGCTATTTGCAACTCATTATCACGAACTTAAATGAAATGACAGATTCTTTTGAAAGAATTAATAATGTAAATGTTTCTGTTAAGGAAGAAAAAGACAGTGTACTTTTTTTAAGAAAATTAGTTCCTGGAGGTAGTGCACATAGTTTTGGAATTCATGTTGCTAAAATGGCGGGAATGCCTAAAAGGTTATTAAATCAGCTAAAAAAATGTTAAAAAAATTAGAAAAATCTCATCAATGAGGAATTAATAGCTAAGTAAGTCAATGAAGCTGACCTGCAGCTTCAGTTTTTTTAATTTAGACAACCCTAATTTAGAAGAGTTAAAAGAGGATTAATATCATTAAATATTGATGAATTAACTCCAGTTGAGGCATTAATTAAATTAGAATGAAATAAAAAGAATTATTAAAAGTCTTAATTAAACTTTGCTATTATAAGAATTATTTATATTTGCAACTTTTTATTGTTACATTTGCAATCCAATTGCGAAAGTAGCTCAGGGGTAGAGCATCACCTTGCCAAGGTGGAGGTCGCGGGTTCAAATCCCGTCTTTCGCTCTGAGAAAAGATAACTGCTCGAGTGGTGGAATTGGTAGACACGTTGGACTTAAAATCCAATGATCAGTAATGGTCGTATGGGTTCAAGTCCCATCTCGAGTACAAAAAGGGAAGCATCGAAAGATTGTTTCCCTTTTTTATTTCATAATTATTCAGCTACTAATGCTGCATTAATCTCATTATTGCTTTTTAATACAATAAAAGATGATATTGCATAGTACGCATGTATATTACTTGTGCTAGACTTTAAATCATTCACCCAATTTTCAAAATCATATTCAAAATTAAATGAAGAATTAGAAATGTCATTTGTGAATTTATCTAATCTTATAGGAACTTCCATTCCAGGGCACCATCCAGCTCTGTCAGGTTCCCAATTTCCGTTTTGAGGACTTATAGGGTTTGATCCACATCCAATAGGCCCCATGTAATGTTGAAAAGTATTTATGTTATTAATTTTAATATTGTGAGTTCTGTAACACCATTCAGCACAAGGTCTTCCGTTGTCATCGTTTGGTGTTGCATGTCCCCAACCTGTTATTATTGTTCTAATATGAGCATTTTGAACGTCTTCGCCAATTTCAATAGTTTTTGATAAATCAAACTCTGATTCATCTTCTCCATAAATAACTCCCTGCAACGAATTACCGTTATATTGAATTATTCTTGAAACCTTGTAATTAGTAAAATCAGGATCACCAATAATGTAATCAAAATCAACAGACAAATTCCAGCCGTCGCTTCCCCAAACCTCAATAAATGATTTTAATTCAACATTTCCCTTTAATTGAGATTTAAAATCAGTTACATCTATTTCAAATCCTCTTTCAAGTTTTTTATTATCTATTCCATAGGGTGTTATATACCTTCCAATTTCAAACCATTCTGATGAATCAGGGTCTTTCACCATTATGTTTGAATATACGTCCCAGGCATTACATCCGCCTGAAGGACATTCTAATTGGATATACATTTTAATTGATTCTACGTTCTTTAAATCATTATGTAAATCGAATTTTTGGATAGAAGATTGACTTTTCCCAGATCCAAAAGCTAAATGTTGTTTTTTAAATGTTTTGTAATTAAATCTAAGTTTAACCCCACTTCCAGATAAGTTTATATCTGTAGAACTAGTTTGACTGTTTTCGATTTTTATATTACCAGTACTATTTCCAAGCTCTGTTGGAGAAAATCTAACATATACATTTTTTAACTTGTTAGGTTCTAATATTATTGATTTTTGAAAAGTAATATTATCAAGTGAGAGCTCAAAATTATCAGAAATTGAAACATTTATACTAGAGTTCAAGTTTTTACTTGAAATTGAAATTGAATTTGCTAACGAGGATCTAGTAAGCATAGTGTCTTCAAATGTTAATGATGATTTGTTAGATGAAATACTGGGTTTATCTAAGTTGGTGTCAATAATAGTATCATTAGAATCTCCTTTACTACAATCAGTAAAAAATAATGATAACATGATAATAGTAAATATTAATTTTAGTTTTCTCATTTCGATTTTTTATTAAATTTCATCTGCTAATTCGTTACCAATAATTGAGCCAATAGCGACTCCCATTCCACCAAGTCTAATGCCGCAAAAAACATTATCACTAACAGATTTAACTATTGCAGTTTTTTTATTTCCAATACCCATTATGCCACTCCATCTGTAATCAATTTCAAATTCATTTTTTGGAAGAATTATATTTTTCAAAATCAATTCTAACTCAGATTGAATAGTGTCGTTCAGTCCAAATTTATCAGTCTCTTCTTTTTTAAAGTCTAAATTTCTTCCTCCGCCTAATAAAATTCGATTATCAATATTTCTAAAATAATAGTAGCCTCTATCTAGATGAAAAGTTCCTTCAATTTGAAGGTTTTCAATCGGTTTTGTTATTAAAACTTGAGCTCTAGCAGGTGCTATTTTTTCATTTAATAGCTTGTTTGAAAATCCATTTGCAGCAATAAATAATTTTGAAGATTTATAACTAAAATTTTCAGTTACTATTTCTACAGAATTATTATTTTCTAAAAATGAAGTAACATTTATATTATTAAGAATTTTTATATTTTTTCTTTTTACTTTTTCAAGTAGAGCTTCCATCATCATGCCAGTATCGAGTTGACCCTCAAATGGATTAAAAATAAGCTTGTCAACTATTTTTTTAAATCCAAAAGTATTGTCTTTGATTTCAAATACATTCGATGAAAACAAGGGTTTAAGAAGTTTATTAATCTCATTTAATTTTAATTGACAGTTTTCAAAAAGATCGACATCTTTTTTTGTAAAAATCTCAAAACCACCGTTCTGTTTATAATTAAGACTATTGTCTCCAATTAAATTTCTTAAATATTTTAAACCTTCTTTTCTTTTTTTTATTAGAGAAATGATTTCAGATTCGGAGTGACTTTTTAAGTCATCAATTATTTCAGAGGCACTTCCAAAACAAGCAAACCCTGCATTTTTAGTACTGGCACCCTGAGGAAGACTACCTTTTTCTAAAATTAGTATTTTTGACTTCGGAAATTTTTCTTTAAGTCTTAATGCACAATTTAATCCTACAATACCACTTCCTACTATAGTGTAGTCAATATTACTTAACCATGATTTGATTTCCCAGTAAGACAAGTTCATAATAAACTAAAGTATAATCCTAATACCACCAAAAATAGTTCTTTTTGGTGCAGGCTCATAATATCTCCCCCCAAAGGCATTTATTCTGATGTTATCAAAATATTCATTATCAAAAACATTACTTATAATTAGATAAGGATAAATAATAGATCGGGATAATTTAATCTCTTTCCCTATTTTAAAATTGAATGTATTGAATTCATCAACTTTGATAGTATTCGAGTTATTAGCATATAAAGCACCAATATTTTTAAAATTTAAATTTAAAGAAAGTTCGTTTATAGTTTTATGCTCAATACTTAAAGTAAAAATATCATTAGGGATTCCAGGTATCTTATTGCCTTTATAATTGAATTTATTTTCAAAAAATTCTTTAAAAACATAGTCTCCTAATGAATATGAAGAACTTATAACAGTTCTATTAAGAGTGTAAAAACCTGCGATTTCTATCCCATTCCTTTCTGTTTTACCAGCATTATTATAAAATTTTTGATTTGGAAATTTTTCATCTTCATAAGAAAGAATTTCATCATTGGTAATTGATTTAAAATAGACTAAATCAATATTTGATTTTTTTTGTGTATCATATAATGAAAATCCTAATTCAAAACCCATATTTATTTGAGATTTTAAATTTTTATTAAATCCACTTCCAATTGGAGAAGAGCTAAATTCATTTAATGTTGGCGTTTCAAATCCGCTACTAGTATTGATAAATATTCTACTTTTTTTATTCAACTTGTAGTTAATTCCAAGGCTAGGATTGAGAGAATTCAATATTATATTACCTGAGGAATCTCCATCAGAAAAAAACAAATCCTCTAACTTTACTTTGTTTGTATCATACCTTATTCCTGAGCTAATTGATAAGCGATTTAAATTATAGTTGTTTACTAAATAGATTCCAAGGTTCGAAAATTTTTCATTTTGATCTAAAACTTGATTCCCAGTAATTCCAATATCATTGTTATATCTTTTTCTTCTGTCATTTTGATTTCCAACATCAAAACCTATTTGAGTTTTAAGTTTTGATTTAAAAAGAAAGCTTCCGCCAATTCCCCAATATTTTCTTTTTAGATCTATAGCTCCTCCATTTTTTACAGGAATTTTGCCATTAAAATTCCTATTTGAAATAAAAGCATAAGTTGAAAATGATAATTTTTCATTTAATTTTTTATTGAAACTTGAACTAGCTTTATAGTGGTTTATTTCTTCACTAGTTTTGTATTGTAAATTACGTTCACGCGCTTGCTCTCTATCTTGTTTCACTTCTTCAATTGTTAATCCTCCCGGATCATTTGAATATGGACTGTGAACTATATTAAAATTAAAATTCAGCCATGAATCTTTAGAAATATTTTTCTTAACTCTAAAATTTATGTTAGAGTTTTTAAAATCTCCAAAATTTCTATACCCATCTCCTTTTGTTTCACTTACTAAAAAAGTATAAAACGTTTCATTACTTTTTATACCAACCAATGCTTGTTTTTTTTCTTGATTATTAGAGCCTAACGCATATCCAATTTTTGTAAAATTTTTATCAAATTCGGAAATAGATTGAATTTTTATAACTCCTGCCGATGAATTACCGTATAAGGAAGAGCTGGTTCCTCTTATTATTTCAATTTTTTCTATTATTTCTAAGTTTAAATTATCTATTTGAGACTGTCCGTCAGGAGTGGTTTCTGGAACGCCATCGACAATTAATTTTATTCCTCTTATTCCAAAGTTTGCTCTAGATCCAAATCCTCTAATTGATATTCTTGAATCTTGTGCAAAATTATTATCATTTGAAATAAAGACTCCAGGAACACTTTCAATATATTCACTTAAATAAAATTGTTTAGCTGAAGTTTGAAATTTTGAAAAGCTTTTTGATGAAATTGCAAAAGGAGAGTTTTTAATATTTTCCTTTATTTTAGTAATAGAAACAATAACTTCTTTTAACTTAATACTGTCATTCGAAGAGTTTTGCGAAAAGCCAAAAAATCCTTGAAAAATTAAAACTAATAGTATTTTATTTTTTATCATAATTCGTTGAAGAGTTTGATAATAATCCTTTTAATTCAGATAATTCTGATTCACTAAAATACCTCCATTCTCCTACTCTAATATCTAGCTTGATATTCATTATTCTAATCCTATTTAATCTTTTGACTCTATAGCCCAGATATTCACACATTCTTCTAATTTGCCTATTCATTCCTTGTGTTAGAATGATTTTAAATTCATGATCTTTAATTAATTTGACCTCACAAGGTCTAGTTACGGTGTTTAATATTGGAACTCCTTTACTCATTTGCTTTATAAAGTCATGGTCAATTGGCTTATCAACTGTAACATGATATTCCTTTTCATGTTTGTTTTTAGCTCTAAGTATTTTATTTACTATATCTCCATCATTTGTTAAAAAAATAAGACCTTCAGAAGTTTTGTCTAATCTTCCAATAGGAAAAATTCTTTTGGGATGATTTATATAATCAATAATATTATCTTTTTCAACTCCTGAATCTGTTGTACAAACGATTCCTTTGGGTTTATTTAATATTATATAAATTTTTTTATTTTGTTTTTTTGAAATCTTTTCTCCATCAACCGCAATAGTATCATCCTCTAGATCTATTTTCTCACCCATTTTAGCAATTACTCCGTTAATTGTAACCCTTTCATCACTAATATATTTATCTGCTTCTCTTCTTGAACAAAATCCAGCTTGACTCAAATATTTATTTATTCTAATTTTCGTATCGATCATTTTTTAATTTATAAAGTTGTTAATCCATCTGGCAAGTCAAAAGTCAAAGTCTTTTCAGCTCTGTTAATTTCAATCATAAAATCGTCTACCAATGGAATCATAATTTCATTAGCATTATTATTAGACACAACAATAATTGGTTGAGAAGTTTGATCATTTACTTTTATAACTTTTCCGATTTTCCCTAAACTTAAATCTAATAATGTGAAATTTATTATTTCATGATAATAAAACTTATTACCATTTAATTTTGGTAAATCTTTGATTGGAAGATAGGTTTTAATTTTAAGAATTTTATTTGCTTTTTCTTCGTTATCTATGTTTTCAAATCTAATTCTTAATAGACTTGATTTATGAAGTTTAATATTATCTATTGGATAAGGAACTATTGTACCGTCAATTTCTAAAAAAATTGTTTTTAATTTTTTAAAATCTATTTCGTCAGAATCTAATTTTAAAAGTATTTCACCTTTAAAACTAAATTTAGAAACGATTTTTCCAAGATAAAAGCAATCTTGTTTTTTCATCGTACAAAAATATAGGAAAAATTATTTATTGATTTTTCCAGGCGCTTCTTCAGCAGCAGGTGCTTCTTCAGCAGCAGGCGCTTCTTCAGCAGCAGGTGCTTCTTCAGCAGCAGGCGCTTCTTCAGCAGCAGGCGCTTCTTCAGCAGCAGGTGCTTCTTCAGCAGCAGGCGCTTCTTCAGCAGCAGGCGCTTCTTCAGCAGCAGGCGCTTCTTCAGCAGCAGGCGCTTCTTCAGCAGCAGGTGCTTCTTCAGCAGCAGGTGCTTCTTCAGCAGCAGGGCTTCTCGCACAGGTGCTTCTTCAGCAGCAGGCGCTTCTTCAGCAGCAGGCGCTTCTTCAGCAGCAGGTGCTTCTTCAGCAGCTAACGCTTCTTCAGCTTTTGCTTTTCTTTTAGCACTTACCTCTTTTTCAAGTTCCAAGGCTTTTTTCTTTAATAATTGAGTTTCTTTATCTAAAGATGATTTTTTACTATCAATGGATGAAGATTTTTCATTTAACCATTCTTCAAATTTTTCTTCAACTTGTTCTTCTGTTAAGGCTCCTTTTCTAACACCATTTTTCAAATGATTTTTCATTAAGGCTCCTTTATATGATAAAATATTTCTTGCAGTATCTGTAGGTTGAGCTCCAAATTGTAACCATTTAACAGCTTTATCAATATCTAAATTGACAGTTGCTGGATTAGTGTTTGGGTTATAAGTTCCTATTTTTTGAAGGTAACGACCATCTCTTTTAGCTCTAGCATCTGCTGCAACTATCCAATAAAATGGTTTATTTTTTTTACCGTGTCTCTGAAGTCTTATTTTTACTGACATATCAAATTAAATTTATGAGGTACTAAACCCCGGTTATTAATGAGGTGCAAATGTAATTTATTTTTTGAGACTGACAAATCTTAATTTTTAAATTAAACAGAGTTAATAACTTACTTAAATACTTTTAGATTTAATATAAAAGATGGTTATTTTTAAATACTTAAAATAGATAATATAGATGTATTTAGTTTTTGATACTGAAACTACTGGATTACCCAAAAAATGGAATGCTCCACTTTCTGATTCTGATAATTGGCCAAGGTGTGTACAGCTTGCATGGCAATTGCATGATTCTAAGGGTCTTTTAATATCAAGTCATAGTTATTTAATAAAACCAGATAATTATAATATTCCATATGAATCTGAAAAAATACATGGTATATCTACTGCTTTAGCAAATAAAATAGGATATGATTTAGTTAATGTACTTGACGAATTTATTTTAGATCTTAATAAAGCAGGTTTTATAATTGGACATAATGTAAAATTTGATTTAAATATTATTGGCGCCGAACTGTTAAGGATAAATTCAGATGTTAGTTTACTTGATAAAGATATTTTAGATACTTGTACTGAATTAACAGCAAATGTGTGTAAAATACCTGGTGGACGGGGAGGTAAATTCAAGTTTCCTACTTTAATAGAAATATATTCATTTCTTTTCAATGACAGTTTTAGTGAGGCGCATAACGCATCTGCTGATGTAGAAGCAACGGCAAGGGTGTTTTTTGAATTAGTTAGAAAAGGGATTTTTAATCAATCAGTTTTTAAAGGGTATCCAGAATTATCAGATGGAATGAGATCCTATAACGAATCTAAAGTTCCTCTTTTTGGAATAAAACACCTTAACTTAAAAAAAGAATCTGAAAAAATACATAAGAAGCTTCTTAAAGAAAATACAGTTGACAAAAAAATAATTGATGCATATCCCTGATGAATTACTATTAGCTCCTTTTGTCTCATTTACACAATAACACTCAATTTTCTGTTTTACAATCTACATCGAGAATTGTAAACTTAGTTAATAAAGCAGCTGAAAGTAAAATGCCCGCACTTGCTATTACCGATAGAGCAAATATGATGGGTTGTTTTCATTTTATAAAAGCTATAAAAAATTATAATAGTACTATTTCTGCAGATTCTGAACATACTAAAAATTAAACCAATAATTGGTTGTGAATTAAATGTTTGTTCCAATCATTAGGATAAATCTAACAGAGATGATGGTTATCAGAATAGTTTTTTTGCAAAAAATAAAAATGGCTATCAAAATTTATCTAAAATGTGTTCTTTGGGTTTACAAAAGGATTTTACTATGTGCCGAGAGTTGATAGAGAGATTGTTGAGAAATATAAGGATGATCTTATTGTTCTCTCAGGAAATATGCATGGTGAAATAGCCAGTAAAATATTAAATATAGGTGAAGCTCACAGGCAGAGGAAGCTCTTGTGTATGGTGGAAAAACTTATTTGACAAAGATTTCTATTTGGAAATGATGAGGCATGGTCAAGAAGATGAAGAAAGAGTTAATGAAAATTTACTAGAGTTTGCATCACAAGCATAATATTAAGGTAGTTCCAACAAATAATTCATTTTATGTAAACAAAGAAGATGCTAATGCACATGATATTTTACTTTGTGTAAAAGATGGAGAAAAACAAGCAACTCCAATTGGAAGAGGACGTGGGTTTAGGTATGGATTACCAAATCAAGAGTATTATTTCAAATCTTCAAATGAAATGAAGTTTTTATTCAAGGATCATCCAAAGTTCTATTGATAATATTTCTGAGATAGTTGATAAAATTGAAGATTACGAACTTAGCTAGAGATGTTTTACTTCCAAAATTTACAATACCAGAAGATTTTATAGAATCAGATTCAGGTAAGGATTTAGAAAATGAGTATTTAAAATTTCTAACTTTTGAAGGAGCTAAAACTCGTTATAAAGAGTTAGGCCAGGACTTGGAAGAAAGAATTTTATTTGAACTCAACGTTATTAAAAATTCAGGATATCCAGGATATTTTTTAATAGTTCAAGATTTAATAAAAGCAGCAGATCGAAATGGGTGTTTCAGTTGGCCCAGGTAGAGGATCAGCTGCAGGATCTGTAGTTGCTTATTGTTTAGGAATAACAAAAGTAGACCCAATTAAATATGATTTACTTTTTGAGAGATTTTTAAATCCTGACAGGGTTAGTATGCCTGATATTGATATTGATTTTGATGATGAAGGAAGGGGAAGGTTATCGAATATGTTATAGAAAAATATGGTTCCAATCAAGTTGCTCAAATAATTACTTATGGTAAGATGGCAGCTAAATCTTCTATTAGAGATACTGCAAGAGTTCTTAGATCTATCACTTGGAGATGCAGACAGAATAGCGAAACTTATTCCAAACTTAAAATTGAAAGATATTTTTGAAAAGGATGAGAAAAAATTAAATAACGATTTAAGATCAGAAGATTTTACAAATGTGTTAGAACTTAAGTCTCTTTCACAAGGAGATGATTTACAAGCGGAAACCATAAATCAAGCTAGAATTTTAGAAGGAAGTCTTAGGAACGTAGGAACTCATGCTTGCGGAATAATCATAACACCTGATGACATAACCAATTTTGTTCCAATAGCAACAGCTAAAGACTCGGATTTATTTGTTACTCAATATGATAATTCTGTAGTTGAGAGTGCAGGATTATTAAAAATGGATTTTTTAGGTTTAAAAACATTAACTCTAATTAAGGATACCGTTAAGTTAATTAAGTATAAACATGATATTGACATCAATATAGATACGATTCCTTTAGATGATTCAATAACATATGAACTTTTTCAAAAAGGAGAAACAGTTGGTGTTTTTCAATACGAAAGTGCGGGAATGCAGAAATATTTGAGAGACTTAAAACCTACTGTTTTTGAAGATTTAATAGCAATGAATGCCTTGTATAGACCCGGACCACTTGAATATATACCTTCTTTTGTTAATAGAAAGAATGGAAAAGAAGATATAACCTATGATATTCCAGTTATGGAAGAGTTTTTAAAAGAAACATATGGAATTACTGTCTATCAAGAGCAGGTAATGCAGTTATCTCAAAAACTTGCAAATTTTTCAAAGGGTGACGCTGATCTTCTTAGAAAAGCAATGGGTAAAAAAATCTTTGAATTGTTGAGTAAACTAAAACCGAAGTTTTTAGATGGAGGAGAATCAAATGGGTTTGAAAGAGAAATACTCGAGAAAATATGGAAAGATTGGGAGGCATTTGCATCTTACGCATTTAATAAGTCACACTCTACATGTTATGCTTTAATTGCTTATCAAACAGCGTATTTAAAATCTCATTATCCAGCTGAATATATGGCTGCAGTTTTGTCAAATAATATGAATGATATTAAGCAAGTGAGTTTCTTTATGGAAGAATGTAAAAGAATGTCAATTAAAGTACTAGGTCCAGATGTAAATGAGTCGTTTTATAAATTTACTGTAAACGATAATAATGCTATTAGATTTGGAATGGGAGCAGTGAAAGGCGTTGGTTCTGGGGCTGTTAAAACAATAATAGAGGGAAGAAAAGAAAAAAGATATAATTCTATTTTTGATTTAACTAAGACTATAGATTTAAGGTCTGCAAATAAAAAAGCATTTGACAGTTTAGTTTATGCAGGTGGTTTTGATTCATTTAAAGGAGTGAATAGGGCACAATACTTACTCGATAATGGAGATGGAATTACTTTTATAGAGAAGGCTTTAAAGTTTGGGGCTAAATTTCAAGAAAATAAGAATTCGGCGCAGGTTAGTCTTTTTGAAAATTCTGATGAAGTTCAATTACAAGAGCCAAATATACCTCACTGTGATCCATGGCCTAATTTAGAAGAATTGAAACTAGAAAAAGAAGTAGTCGGAATCTATATTTCAGGTCATCCATTAGATGATTTTAAAACTCCAATAAAGCATTTTTGTAATGCTCCTCTTGATGTTTTGAAAGATTTAAATCTTTTAATTAATAAAGAACTGAGAATTGGAGGAATAATTGGTGAGGTTGAGCATAGGATTTCTAAAAATGGTAAAGGATGGGCGAGATTTACTGTTGAAGATTTTACAGATTCCTATGATTTTAGAATTTTTGGAGAAGAATATTTAAAGTTTAAACATTTTCTTTTTGAAAGCAATTTTATTTATCTAAGATTGATAGTTAAAGAGGGATGGAGAAATAGAGATACAGGGAAGACAGGCGATCCTAGAATTAGTTTTTTATCATTTCAGCAACTCCAAGACACTCTAGAAAAAAATTCAAAAAAATTAACAATTCAGCTAAGTATAAACGATTTAGATGACAGTAAATTAGAAGACATTACAACTTTATTTAAAAAATATAAAGGTAAAAATCAACTTGAATTTTCTTTCTTTGAAAACGAAGGAAAAATTAAACTTACAATGCTAAGTGAAAACTTTAAAGTATCTATTAATGAGGAATTGATTTCTGAAATTAAAGAGAAGAAATTACATTTTAAATTATCTTAAAAAACTGAATGAAAAATTTACTTATTTTATGTTTAATAGCAAGTTTATTCTTTTCATGTAAAAGTAAAGTAGAAAAACCTAATTTTATTTTTATTTACACAGATGACCAAAGGTTTGATACTGTTGGTTTGATTGGAGATAATCAGGTTATTACTCCAAATTTAGATAAGCTTGTTAAAAATGGAGCTGTTTTTTCTAATACCTATAACATGGGAGCTTGGCACGGAGCTATTTGTGTAGCTTCTAGATCAATGATTATCTCTGGTAAATCTGTTTGGAGAGCAAAAGAAGCATTTAATTCACCAACTAATGTTCAAATTAATTCTGAGATCTCCTCAAAAAACCAATCTGTTTTAATTGGTGAATCCTGGCCTAAAATTTTTAAAAAGAGCGGATATAAAACTTACATGACAGGAAAATGGCATGTTCAACTCCCTGTTGAAAAAGTTTTTGATGTAGTAGTTAATAAAAGGCCTGGAATGCCTGATGACAACAGGGCCTTATTTGGAAAACAATTACGAGTTTGGAAAAAAGAATCTGGAGATGTTTCGGAATTAGATAAATATATGCCGATTGGATATGGAAGGCCAATCAACGAAAACGATAATTCTTGGGAATCCAGCGATACTTTACAAGGTGGATTTTGGGAAGGTGGTAAACATTGGAGTGAAGTTCTGGCGGATGATGCTATAAATTTAATAGAGGATTCGAAAAAAATTGACGATCCTTTCTTTATGTATTTAGCATTCAATGCTCCTCATGATCCCAGGCAAGCTCCTAAGCGCTTCCTTGAAATGTATCCTATTAATCAGATAAAATTACCCCCTAATTATTCTCCTCAACATCCATTTTGGAAGGAAATCGGAAATGAACCTGGTGTTAGAGACGAAGCATTAGCTCCGTATCCAAGATCTGAATACGCGGTCAAGAAACACATCCAAGAGTATTATGCTGTAATTAGCCATTTAGATGAACAAGTTGGTAAAATAGTTTCTCATCTGGAAACTCAGAACATGTTAGACAACACATACATCATTTTCACCTCAGATCACGGTTTGGCTGTTGGTCAGCACGGATTATTAGGTAAACAAAGTTTATATGATCACAGCATTAGAGTTCCTATGATAATTAATGGTCCTAATATTAAAAAAGGATCAGTTTATAACCAAGACATTTATCTTCAAGATATTGTTCCAACAACTTTAGATTTAGCGAATATTTCTATTCCTAATCATATTGATTTTAAAAGTTTTTATAATCTAATCACTAATAAGGACAATAATAAAACTCATGATGCTATTTATGGAACATTTGGATGTTGTAATGAAAATTATTTTGATTTTCAAAGAATGATTAGGAAGGATGGCTATAAACTAATGTTATTTCCAAAAAACAAAAGAATTGAATTATACAATTTAAATCAGGATCCGTATGAAATTAATAATCTAGCAGATATCTCTAAATATAAACTTAAGGTAAAAGATTTATACAAAGAACTAATTATTCTTCAAAAAGAAATGGGTGATACGCTTAACTTAGATATATATTTTAAAAACAAATTATAGTTATTTAAATAAAGTATGTATAATTTGAATAGTAATATATGTTTAGCTAATTTTAAATTTTAAAAAATTAAATTAAAACAAAGAATATGGCATTAGAAATAACAGATGCAAATTTTGATGAATTAGTCTTAAAGTCATCGAAACCAGTAATGGTTGATTTTTGGGCAGAATGGTGTGGGCCATGTAGAATGCTTGGACCTATCATTGAAGAAGTTAGTAAGGACTATGAAGGAAAAGCCGTTGTAGGAAAATTAGATGTAGATTCTAATCAAGAATTCGCTGCAAAGTTCGGAGTAAGAAATATTCCAACAGTATTAGTTTTTAAAGATGGTGAATTAGTAACTCGACAAGTTGGTGTATCTCCAAAAAACGTTTACTACAGAAAGTATAGACGCATTATTATAGTAATTACTTCTATTTATTTGCGGTAATTAAAAATGCAGTGTATATTTGCATTCGCTAATCAAGGTCTGGTAGTTCAGCTGGTTAGAATACCTGCCTGTCACGCAGGGGGTCGCGGGTTCGAGTCCCGTCCAGACCGCAAAAACAATCCTCCAATTTGGGGGATTTTTTGTTTTTACCACTTTAAATTAATAATTGCATTAGATTTACAAAAATGAAATTAGTAAAAGATAAATTTTTATTGATAGGATCATTAGTGTGGCTTATAGCAACATCTTCATATTTTTTGCTTAATTCTATGGGATTTGCATTATCACCAATCTCAGAGGATGGTTTAAATAGTTTATTGACAATTTATATTCCAGTATTACTGCTATCAGTTTTTTTGTTACTCTATTTAACTAGAAAAAGAGAAAGAGTTGATTGGGTAGAGCTTTATGCTGTTGATAAGGAATCTGCAAAAAAAGAAGCTTGGTTATGTCTAATTTATTTAATAATAACTCAACTAATCTTAGGGTTAGGTTTCAATTTAGGTTTGCATTTTCCTGGTACTGACATTTACTCAAGCGGAAGTCATTCTCAACAAGATGTATTGATTTGGGTAATTACATATACATTAATTTACACTATTATTCCTCTTTTATGGCTTCAAACAAAAGGTCTTTCTATAGGAAAACTCTTCACTTCATTTAAATGGAAAAGAGATATATGGATAATTGTTTCTTATTGGGCTTTAGATTTTTTTGGTCCAATAATTACAGGGTCTACCGATTTTATTGGAGGCATTTTAGCAAGTCAATACGCAATAGGTATTCCTACAGGTATTTTAGTTAATTCCCTGGGAGCTGGATTGCCAGTCTTAGTAATGATGCATATGATTTTCATACCACGAATAGCGGTAATATTTAAGCATAAAATCACAGTTATATTACTTGCAGGTCTTTTTTATTCTGTTTTTAGTTTGTTTGACCAAGGAGTTGATTATAGTAATTTATCTATTGGGCTAACTTCCTTTACATATATAATTATGACACAAACACTTGTTGGTATGGGAAAGGCAACTTTTACTGTTGTAACAGGAAATCCATTTATTCATTTTATTACGTTACACATTATTAGTGCTAGGGTTCCATTTGATACACGAATGTATATTGATATATTTAAACTTAAGTAATTGTTTTGTTTAAAATATTTTAATTCAATTTAAATGTAGTGACAACGATTCCATGATCGGATGGGTAAATAATTCTTTTTTTATTTATAATTATTGGTTCATTAAAAAAAGCATTGTAAGATTTTGATTTAATTGATTTAATCGATTTTCCTTTATAGAAAATATAAATCAATTCTGTGAGAGTCTTTCCTTCCTTTTTTATCCCATGTAATACCAGGATGAGTTTTTGGATTCGGGTTTTCTTTTCTGTAGGAATCAATCAATCCTAAATTATCTAAAATTTTAGTCGCCCCCCATGGAACAATCAATTTATTGTGAATTTTTTTTGTTTTTTTAGTCCAGTCTAAATGTGATAATGAGTTCATATCTCCTCCGAAAATCATTGGAATGGAGTCTGTTTCTTGCGAATATTTTTTTAGATAAGGAAGAACTTTTTTCAACATTTCAAATCTTGCTCCGCTTTGTTCCCATTTTAATAATTCTTCAACTGTTTTTCCCATTTTTTCAGGCTCATTATCCCATGGTAAATAATGAAACCAATTTGAAAAGAAACGTATAGTCTTTCCGTTTATAGGAATTTCAATTCCACCCAAATAAAACGGATGTTTTGTATCTATTCTTTTTCCAAATGGATACCTTGAATAAATAGATAAATTGACTGATTTATCATTAAGAGGAGTTTCTTTAGATGCAATCAGGTGAAAATTATATTTTAAAAAATCCGCAATAAATGGACCAGAACCATATGTCTCTACCATTAAAATTATATCTCTGGATTTATTTCTTTAATTATTTTGGCAACGTTTTCAGGTCCATTTTCAATATCATTTCCACCATGAAAAATATTCCAAGCCATAACTTTAAATGTGTTTTGTTGAGCGTAAATTGGAATGTTTGTAAAGAAAAAAATACCAATAAATAAAATCAGTCTATAGCTTTTCATAAAAATGTTTTATTAATTCAAATTATGAAAATTTTATTAATTCAGTTTGTTTTTTAATAGTTAACAAACAAAAGTATATATTTGCAACCGTTGTGTTACCTGCTTTTTGCAGGAGGTTTGTAGAAAACCGATGAAGAGCTTTCCTTTTGGGAAGCTTTTTTTGTTTTAAGCCTATTACTTATTTGGCATACGGTATTATAATTATTAAATTTAAATAATGAGGTTATTACTATTAATGGTGTTTATTGTTTCTTGTAATTCTAAAACAAGCACAAATAATTACTTAAACACCATTCCGTCCATTGAAAACTTGGGAGTTAATAATAATTTTTCAAATATTAATCCAAACGATATTGAGTATGCATATTCATCTGAAAATGATAAAATTCCCATAACGTACGGATATTTAAAAAATATAACTTTTGGTGATCTTCAAAATGCCCTAATAAATTTTAAAATTGACAATAAAACAGATCTTAAAAGTCAAGGCTACATACTAAATATTGAGAAAGAAAAAATATTTATTACTGCTAAGGATAAAGCCGGTTTATTTTATGCTTTTATAACTCTTGATCAAATTTTAGAAAATGCAATCGATGAGAAAACAGATGTTCCTATTTTAAATATCAAGGATCAACCCTCTTTAGATTTCAGGCCTATTCACTTAGACCTGAAACACCACACTGAAAAAAAATCTTATTATTTTGATTTAATTGATCATTTGGCCAAATTAAAAATTAATGGAATAATAGTTGAACTTGAAGATAAACTTAAATACGAATCAAGACCAGAAATAGGTTCCTCAGATTCCTTCTCCATTGAATGGTGGGCAGGTTTAAGTGATTATGCAAAATCAAGAAATATTATAATAAATCCTCTTGTTCAAGGACTAGGACATGCTTCGTTTATTTTAAAGCATGATGTAAACATTCATTTAAGGGACAGGCCAGAAAGCGATTGGGCTTTTAATCCATTAAAACCTGAAACATACGCATTACAATTTGATCTTTATTTAGATGCTATTAAAGCGACTCCACATGGAAAATATTTACATATTGGAGGCGATGAGGTTAACTTGGTTGAAAGAGACAACAAAACTGAACTGGAGTTAAATTTAATATGGCTTAACAAAGTATGTGAATTTGCTGAAAAACACGGTAGAATTCCAATTTTTTGGGATGATATGCCCCTTAAGCACGCTGGAGTTTACAATCCTATGTTTGATGATAAAATATCCAAAGATGAGGTTGATGAAATTTGGAAAAAAAATGAAATTAATTTGATGAATTTTATTGAAAAATTTCCAAAAAATGCAGTTTATATGAGATGGAATTATCAAAAATCTGATACTTACGGCAATTTAAAAGCCATGGATTGGTATTCAAAAAACAAATTAACTGTAATGGGTGCTACGGCTGGTCAGACCAGGTGGACATTAATGCCTCAAAATAATAGTAATATTTCTCAAATAAAATCTTTCGCATTAAGTTCTATTGAAAAAGATTTAGACGGGTTACTATTAACCTTATGGGATGATGATTCTCCTCATTTTGAACTTTATAAAAGAGGGATTGCAGCTTTTGCACAATATAGTTGGTCTGGAAATAGTCTACCAATTGAAGAATTTAAAAAATTATTTAGGTATAAAAATTTTGGATCTCAGTTTGAAGATGATAGTTATGCATTTATTGATTTACTAGAACAACCAGTGGGAATATGGCTTAATATGCTGCTTTCTGAGAATGGATGGAGACCCGGACTTTCTAAAAAGCTAAACCCATTAGAAACTGATATTATTGATTTACCTGACTTAAACAAAAAAGGTGAATGGTCTAAGAAACATCAAACTAGAATTAATAAGGCTAAAAAATCTTTAGAAATCTCAAATAAAGTAGAAACGATTATTAATAATTTAATTGAACGAGAATCTGAAAACTTATATTTATTAGATATATACAGTCAGGTTAACGAGCTTACTAAATTCTCGTCTAATGCAATATTAAAATTAGAAAAAGTTGATTTTGATTCAGACTTAAAACATATAAAAAATCTTGAAAATGAGTTTAATACTATGAGAAATAAATTTGAAATGATCTATTCGAAAACCAGAATATTAAATAAGCCTAAAGATTATATTTTAGATCAAGATCACCATCATCATCCTGCCAACCAAACTGTAAATTTTGATTGGCAGTTTTTATCTGAAATAATGGTATTAAAAAAAATAAAAGAAACATATAAAATTTAATTATGAAAAATTTAAAATATATTTTAATTACCCTGATTCTCTTCATAATTTCTTGTGAACAAAACGAATCAGAATGGATTGAGTTATTTGACGGAAAATCAACTGACGGATGGAGAGCATATAACGGAGAAGAAATTCCTAAAAAATGGGCTGCCGTTGATGGTGAATTGACATTTGATACCGATTTAAAACTTGAAGAAGAATGGATCGGAGGAGGAGATATCATATATTATAAAGAAGAGTTTGAGTATTTTGAATTATACTTAGAATGGAAACTTCCCAAAGGAGGAAATAGTGGAGTGTTTTACAATGTTCAAGAAGGTTTTCAAGCTCCATATGCTATTTCCCCGGAGTATCAATTAATAGACGATATAGGATGGGAAGAAATTAATAACGCTAAGCTCGAAGAATGGCAAAAATCTGGTGCTAATTATGCAATGCATGAAGCTGATTTAAGCAAAAAACAATTAAATCCAGCGGGTCAATGGAACTCATCTAAAATATTATACACTGAAAAAAAGGTTCAACATTGGTTAAATGGAGAATTGTTATTAGAATTTGAACCATATTCAAAAGAATGGTATTTAAAAAGAGATTCTGGAAAATGGGATGATTTTCCTGAATATGGAAAGTTTAAAAAAGGATATATTGCTCTTCAGGACCATGATAGTCCAATTTGGTTTAGAAGTATAAAAATCAGAAAACTTTAACTAATCAAAATTAACTTTTGATATAACAGGAATCATTTTATCCACCCATAGTTTATACATTTTTCCACTGGGATGTAAACCATCACTTGCAATTAATGAATTATCAGTAAGAGCTCTTCTTGAAATTGTTGTAATATTAAAATATCTAATTCCTCTTTTTTCAGACTCTTCTTTTAATACTGAATTAAAATCATCAATTTCTTTTGAAATTTGTATTCTGTTTAATGTTTTACCATAAGGACTAGATCCCCAATCAGGAATAGAAACTACAAATAACCTTTCTGTTCTATTTTCAACAAGTTTTAAAGATTTTTCTAGTATTTCAATAAATTCAGGTCTAAATCCAACAGCATCTTGACCTTGAAATTGATTGTTAACTCCAATTAATAATGAAACAAGTCCGTAAGGTGGTTCCAAGTTAGAATTATTCATTACTTCTTTTAATTGATCTACTCTCCATCCAGTTTGAGCTATAATTTGAAGTGTATCTATAGCACTAGTATTTGTTTTCAACTCCTTTAGAAATTGTACAGGCCATCTTTCACTAATTTTTACTGATTGCCCTATTGTGTAGCTATCCCCAAGTGCTAGAAATTTTGATGTGTTTATTCCAACATATTTTTTTTCGAATATTGCGGTAATATTTTTTTGACCATCAATATTAATATGAACTGGATTTGTGGTATTATTTTCAATATCTCCTTGCCATTCAACGAAAGTCCATCCATTATCTGGCAAAGCTAAAATTTCCACTATACTTCCATAACTATAATCGTTTTTTAAACCGCTTTTAATTAATCTTTTAGAAACTTTCCCTTGACCTTCAATGGTAATATTTACTTCAAATCTTTTTTTGGAAAAATTAGCAATTACAGTTTTGTCAGAATCAACATTTAGATTCGTTAGAGATTGATTACTGTTGAAATCACCAGACCAGAAATCAAAACTATAATTCTCCGATGGAATTGCTTCGAGTTTTAAAATTTCACCTTCATTGTAACTGCTTGAACTTAAATTAATTGATCCACCACTCTGTGGCTGGCTTACAAAATCAATTTGATATAGCACAGGTTCCTTAGTACAGGAAATTATCAATATAAGAAAGAGGAATAGTTTTAATCTAAACAACTTTAAAATTTATTTATAATTTTTAGGATCAAATATTGTGCAAATAAAAATAAGTTAATTACAAGCTCCAGCCTTTTCTATAAGTCTTATGTAATAAGGCATTTGCTTGTTCGTTATTTTTAAATTTAAATTCTTTAGAATTCCATTCAAGTTTCTGGTTTTTTAAACGAATTGCAATCATACCAAGTAAAGCCATTTCAGTTAAAGGCCCTCCGTAGTCAAACGATGAACATGCTGGAATACCATCTTTACAGGCTCTAATCCAATCTCCCTCGTGAGTTGTGTCTACTCTAGTAATGTAAGGAGAAGGTTGTTTGTAGTTTAACATTTTTTCTTCTGGAATAATTTTAACTCCGCTTGCGCCATGAGAATCATGAGTTATTTTACCCTGATCTCCAATAAACATTGCTCCACTTAAACTAAATTGTTCGCCATTTTTAAATTCATCTGGAATGGGAGGTTGAATTCTTCCGTCAGACCATGTAAGATTTAATTCTGGATGCTTGCCTCTTTTTGGAAATTTCATTCTTACAATTGATGCAGAAGGATAGGTTTGTGATTCGATTTCAGGAACATAATGACTTGAAGTAGCTTGAATCTCACTAGGTGCTCCTAGTTCAAGAGCATAAAAAGCAGGGTCTAAAATGTGACAACCCATATCGCCCATTGATCCTGTTCCAAAATCAATCCATGCTCTCCATGAAAGAGGATGGTAATCAGGATGATAGTCTCTGTATTGAGCAGGTCCTAACCATAAATCCCAATCAAGTCCTTCTGGAATAGGTGGTTTTTCTTTAGATTTTGCCTTTACTGCAAAAGTATCCCAAGCATTTCCGCCTATTGGTCTATCTGTCCAAGCGTACAATTCTCTAACTGGCCCAATAGCATCATCATCAATCCACTCTTTGAGTTTTCGAATTTCGTCTGAGGACCTTCCTTGATTACCCATTTGTGTTTGTACATTATATTTTTTTGCAGCTTTTGTAATTTCTCGAGCCTCGTAAACAGTGTGAGTTAAAGGTTTTTGACAATATATGTGTTTGCCCATTTTAATAGCTTTCATAGTAACAACTGCATGATTATGATCAGGTGTTGCTACAATTACAGCATCTATATCTTTTTGCTTATCAAGCATTACTCGGTAATCTTTGTAAACGTTAGCTTTCGGGTATTTATCAAAAGTTGGTTTGGATTGATTATAATCCACATCACAAAGCGCAACTATATTTTCGTTTCTACATTGATGTAAATTATTAGATCCCATTCCCCATTTTCTTACTCCAACGGCAGCTATATTTAGTTTGTCACTTGGTGAGGTAAATCCATTCCCTCCAAGAACATGTCTTGGAACAATAAAAAGTGGCGGAATTATTATTGATTTTTTTAAAAACCCTCTTCTAGAATTATCTTTTTTACTCATAATGCTTTCATTTATTCTAAATTTAGTAGATATAATTTATCAAAACAAATTAGATCTTAATTATTAATATAATATTAAATTAATTATTATTGATAAGCTTGATTCACGTTTTGATCTTTTTTTAAAAAAAAATCTATTTTTTTTAATTAAATTTAAAGAAGACTATATTTATTATGAAAAATAACAGAAGAAATTTTATTAAATCATCAGCTGCTTTGGCATCATTAAGTGTATTACCGACTTCAATTTGGGCTTCAAACAATAATCAAATGTTAAGAACTGCTCATATAGGCGTAGGGGGTATGGGAGCAGCAGATCTAAATGACATTGCCTCTCATAAATCTGTAGAAGTTGTAGCGCTTTGTGATGTAGATTCAAACGCATTGAAAGCGGCAAGTAAGTTACATCCAAATGCTAAACTCTTTAAAGATTACAGAGTAATGTTTAAAGAAATTAATAATTTGATTGATGCTGTTATAGTTTCAACACCTGATCATTCTCACGCTCCTGCCTCAATATTGGCAATGGAATTAAATAAATCAGTTTATTGCCAAAAACCATTAACTCATCATGTTAGCGAAGCTAGAGCGATGCGAAAAATGGCAAAAGATAAAAATCTAATCACCCAAATGGGGATTCAAGTACACTCTTTTTATGATTATAAATTAGCTACTTTATTAATTCAATCTGGTATTATTGGAAAAGTCAGTACGGTTAGAGCATGGTCTCCAAAAAACTGGGGATACGATGGTCCTAAGCCAAAAGGCTCTGACTCTGTACCTGAAAATTTAGACTGGAATTTGTGGCTTGGTACAGCAATAAATAGAGAGTTTAAGGATAAATTATATCATCCTGGTAATTGGAGAAAAATTGTGGATTACGGATGTGGAACTTTAGGAGACATGGGTGTTCATATTTTTGATACTCCATACAATGCTTTAAAACTGGACGTACCCTTGACAATCAAAAATAAATGTAGAAAACCCAATGGATTTGGCTTCCCTGAAAATAATGAAGTTACCTACGAATTTCCTGGAACAAAATACACTGCAGAAAAATTAAAATGGATATGGCAAGATGGTTCTGGAGCCCCAAAAAATCATAAAGACTTGAAATTACCAAATAAAGAGAAGCTTCCTTTGCAAGGTGCTATGTTCATTGGTGAAAAAGGCAGATTGTTGCTTCCCCATTTTATGGAATTACCTAAATTAATTGTTGATGGAGAATATGTTGATTTAGATCTTTCTGAACTTGAAAAATCTGGTAAAATAACTAATAAGCCAGTTAGGGATTATGGAGGTGAATCTTATTTACATTATCATCAATTTGTAGATGCTTGTTTAGGAAAAGATAATTGTACCGCCCCTTTTTCGTATTCCGCACGTTTAACTGAAACAATTTTGCTTGGCGTAATTGCTGGAAGATTTCCTGGAAAAACACTTCATTGGGATAATAATTCAGCAAAGTTTAAAGAAGAAGAAGCAAACAAATATCTTGATAGTCCCTACAGAGAATTTTAAATTGTAAACCTTTCTTTTTTTCATTACATTAATGTAATGAAATTGAGTTTTTTTTTGGCTATCCTTTC
>CALJVK010000005.1 GCA_937773465.1 uncultured Flavobacteriaceae bacterium
GCTTTAAGTAAATATGTCAAAAAAGTAGCGTTTCAAGAGCCTCCATATACTACTTCCATTGATATGGTTAATCATATAAAAGAAGTTACACCAGATTCATTGAATTATCTTATTAAAGATATGTTTGAAACTATTACACTTTATCAAAACCGAGTCGTTGAAACCAAATCAGAAAAATTAGATAACGGAAAGTACAAAGTTGATATTGAATTTAAGGTAAGTAAATACAGAAACAACGAAAAAGGTAGAGCATTTTATGGGGAAGAAGAAAGAGATTCAATAACTTATCAAACTGATGATATGAAAAAGCCTGAATACTCAGTATTTTTAGAAGACTACATTGATATTGGTATTTTTGGAGAAGATAATGATGAGAATGAAACAGAACTTTATGTTAAAAAACATAAAATTTCTAAAATTCATAACAAGATAACTATAATTGTAGATCAAGAGCCGATTGAAGTAGGGATTGATCCTTACAATAAATTAATTGACACAAATTCTGAAGACAACAGAATGAAAATTGAAAAGTAGATTTTAAAATGGAAAGAAGAAATTTTAATCAATTAATTGCGCTAGGAACATTAGGATTGGCTTATCGGCTCTCCTATTACTAATAAAAAGATTTCTCTAGCTCAATGGTCTCTCCATAGAGCATTAAAATAAAGAAAGAATTGTCTCCAAATGATTTTTCCATTAAAGCTCGAGAAATGGGATTTGATGCAGTGGAATATGTTTCTCTCTTTATCTGGAATGAATTAAAAAGCAGGTCTATTACTAAAATCACTAGAGAACTCTTCTCTAAATCAAATGATAATGATATTAAAAACCTCTTAATCATGGTTGATGGTGAAGGCGATTTAGCGGCCAAAAACAACTCAAAGAGAGAAAAAGCTATTGAAAATCATATTAAATGGATTGAAATGGCCCATGAACTTGGATGTCACTCCATAAGAGTTAATTTAAATGGTGAAAAGCAAAAAGAAAATTGGATTGAATACTCTTCAAAATCCTTAACTAAGCTATGTTCAATTGCTAAAAAAGATAAAATAAACATAATAGTTGAAAACCATGGAGGATTAAGTTCAAATGCAAAATTTTTAGCAAATGTCATGAAAGAAGTTAATCTTAGACAATTGTGGAACTTTACCTGATTTTGGCAATTTTTGTATTGAAAAAAAGGATCCAAAAATTATTTTAGTAAATGTATTAACGAATATGATAAGTATCTTGGAATGGAAGAACTTATGCCCTACGCAAAAGCTGTAAGTGCAAAATCTTTGATTTTGATAATAACGGTGAGGAATCTACAATAGATTTTAAAAGAATAATTGACATAGTAAGGAGTTTTGAATATAAAGGATATTATGGAATCGAATACGAAGGACTCAACCTTTCAGAGGAAAAAGGGATTTTGAAAACTAAAAAATTATTAGAAAGACATCTTTAATCTACTGATTTCTGTTTTGGTATATACCATAAATTCTCATCTGATTCTATAAAACCGCCTGTTTGTAGAACTACATTATCGATAATAGACAATCCCTTTTCTGACATACTATGAAAATCATCTATTCCATTGTTTTCAAAATTCTGACGTGTTCTATGAATGTTATATTTATTAGAAAGAGATTTATTAAATATTTCTTCAATATGATCTTTTCCATAAATAAAACCGAGTAACCCTCCCCAAGTTGATGTTGGATTATCTGAATCCCATCCACTAAGAGTCCCAATTTTAATAGTTTCTTTAAAGTCTCCCCTACCATAAAACAGACTTACTAAACTAGAAGCAAAATTAATTCCAGATGCAAAACAACCATTACAATATAAATTTCTAGAGGTTATATCATATCCGTCCATTTGATCAACTTGATACCTTTTATAAATTGAATCTCTAGTTTGTTCCCACTTAATTCCTGATTCAAATTTTTTCTTTACATACTCATACATTTTAAATGAATATGAATCTTTATCTAAAGTTCTACTTGCTAGTTCGGATATTCTAATTAATTCTTCATCTAAAGGTTTATTTTGATCAATAGTAGATGCTAATGAGTGCATCGTTACATAAAATTCAGAAATCATAGCAGCATCTCCCCTACTAGTTGTTCTGATTGGAAAATAAGACATTTTAAGCGCATTTATTGTATTAATTGGAGATAGTAATCCGAAAATTTCTGTAGTTAACTGTGCGTCTATCATATCAAAATGCTCGTTGAGTTCAGGATTACTAGTTTCTGGTGGAAGAATACCGTCGCTCATTAAATCAAATGCCTTTTGATTAGAAACCCATAAAAAATTTTCTTCTTCTTTTTTAATGTGTTTAAGCCAACCATCTCTAATGTTTTCTGGACTTAATATAATATCATTATTATGAAACAATAACTCTTGATACATATATTCGATATCAGTATCATCATCAGATCCCCAAACTTCATTATTTTCTTTTAATACAAAATCGATTATATCATATTCACTTTTGGGTGACCAAATGTTTGGTTCATCTTTTTTACCCCAATTCTCTCTTGTATAAAAATTTCCTGTTTTGATTTCACCAATATTTCCAATCTTATCCATTTCAGTAATCAAACCAGTCCAATTAGCAATTGATTGACCGAGCCAAAAACCTTCAAGCTTATTTGAATATTCTCTTCTATCAATCTTATAAAAATTTTCTTATTAATTTCAGAATCAGCACAGGAATTAGAAAGATTGAAAAGAAAAATGAGAAAATGAATTTAATTTTATACATGTAATTAATTGTTGAGTTTTAGTATCTTGGCTAAATGAAAAGTAAAATTATAATTTTATTATTAATATTTCCTCTTAATTTTTTAATTGGACAAAACTCTCAAGGAAATGTAACAAATTCTATAGCCACATTACAAAATATCATAAATGAAGTTAATTTAGAAAAAATAGAACAATCCGGTGAAATTGATGGGTCAATTATTTTTTCAAAACTCCAAATGATGCTAATATCAGATTAGTTAATTCAGAACAAACCTTTTAGGGTTAAAATAAATTATAATATTAGAAAAGAAAAATTTGAATTCAAAAGTGGAGAGGATTATTATACTTTATCTACAGAAGATATTGAATCAATAGTTTTTGTGAATCATAGTTTTATTGTTTATAATTCGAAATTTTATGAGTTAGTTACTGAAAATGATAAATTTTCTGTTTTAAAATCTCATTTAATTGAAGCTATTGAACCAAAATACCAACCTGGCATTGAGGATAAACCAAATTTAAGGTTCAGAAAAGCCAATATGCTTCATTTAGTAATTAACAATAAAATAAGTCAAGTAAAATCTAGCAAAAAATCAATTATTGCATTATTTAATAAATCTGAACAAAAGAAAGTTAAGTCTTTTATAAAGTCTAATAAAATTTCTGTTAGAGACTCTAAAGACCTTAAGTTATTATTTGACAAATTTAAAGACGAAGTTTAAATTAACTTTTATTAGCATTATTTAGTAATGAAAAAAATATTAATATTTCTTCTTATAATTCAAATTCAAAATATAAATTCTCAGAAAATTTTAAAAGACTATCCCCTTTCAAAAATCATTGAAGAAACCTCTGGTTTAGAAATAATCGGAGATTATTTTGTAACACATAATGATTCTGGAGGAGAACCTAGCCTTTACTATCTTTCAATGAATGGTGAAATCGTTAAAACTAGAAAAATCGATTCTGCAGTAAATAAAGACTGGGAAGACCTTACAAAAGATGAAAAGTATATTTATATTTCAGATATAGGTAACAATTACAGCACTAGAAAAGATCTTAAAATATATAAAGTTCCCATTGATGAAGAAAGTAATGAAAAAACACAAATCATTTCATTTACTTATCCTGAACAAGATTCCTATAAAATCAATAGAAATACAATATATGATGCTGAGGGATTAATTTCTGTTAATGATAAACTTTTGATTTTTACAAAAAATAGAGCTAAAAAAATAACTGAACTTTATATGTTGCCTAAATCACAAGGCAACTACAATGCAAAAAAAATTAAAACATTAAATGTAAAATCTATTATTACAGGAGCAGATTACAATAAAGAGCTTAAATTACTTGCCTTAACTTCTACAATAGATTTTATTAAATACTATATCATTACAATCGATAATTTTAATTTAGAAAACAACAAAGATTATAAAATCAATATGGTTGAAATTCCAATTGGTAAAACACAAGTTGAGGCAATTAAAATTATAGATAGAAATAATTTTTGGATTACATCAGAAGATGAAAGTAGTTCAAAACATGCTAGATTGTTAAAATTAAACATTTAGCTTTTTTAACTAACTTCATACAATGATTTTAGATCTAATACAAAATCCACACTATGTTATAGATTTCGATTCATATGAGGGAATTCGTAATATAATCGTAACAACACTTGTTTTTGTGTCTATACTGATATTAGGTAGAAATTTAAGTAAATCTAAAAATCTTTTAATACTTAAAATAATTTGTGTAATAGCTATAATATCTACTGGCTATGATCACATAATAGATGCTATAAATGGTAATTGGAGAGTTGAAGAAGATCTTCCTCTTCATTTATGCTCATTATCAAATTTGATTGTGTGTATAATACTATTTACACCTATCAATAAAAAAATATTTGAATTTCTTTTTTACTGTGGTTTCTTAGGTGGATTAGTTTCAATATTAACTCCACAACTTAATTATTATGATGGCGGATGGTTTATGTATTTAAGTTATTACTCAAGTCACGGAATAATAATGTTAGTCCCACTTTTTATGTATTACAATTTAAATTATAAACTAACAAAATATTCTTGGCTAAGAACGTTTGGAATATTAAACATTTTTATGATTTTTATTTTGCCATTAAATTTTTTAATTGGGTCAGGAGCAAATTATATGTATTTATATGAAGCTCCTAATATAAAAAACCCTTTGGTATTTGGTGATTGGCCTTACTACATAATAAATTGGGAAATAATAATTATAGTTTTATTTTATTTGACCTACTTTATATTTACAAGAAAAAAAATATGATAAAAAAATCTCCAATTGAAATTTTTTCTGACTGGGTAGATCTAGGAAAAGACGATGGAATGGAAAAAAATCATTCTGAATCTGTAAATGCAATGTTAAATAAAATATTAAAAGATCTTAATGACTTTACATTTATTGATGCAGGATGTGGTAATGGATGGGTTGTTAGAATGGTTTCACAAATGGATTCTTGTTTTAGTGCAGTTGGTGTAGATGGATCCTTAAAGATGATTGATAAGGCTAAGAGTTTAGATAAAATAAGTAAATATGAATGTGCTGATATTTCTATTTGGAAACCAAATCAAAAAAAAGATATTGTACATTCAATGGAAGTCTTTTATTACTTTAAAAACCCTTTAAGTGTACTAAAAAATATTTACGATAATTGGTTAAATGAGAATGGTAAATTTATAATGGGAATTGACTTTTATTATGAAAATACAACTTCTCACAATTGGCCTGAAAAAACTAATGTAGATACAATGACATTACTTACAACTCAAGAGTGGAACGAAGTTGTTAGCAAGGCTGGATTTAAAAATATTAAAAGCTGGAGAGTTGGTGAAAAAAATGATTGGAAGGGAACATTAATTATTTCTGCTACAAAAAACTAGTTGCTTTTATTTATCCAATTTTTATAACCACCTTCAAGGTCATATATCTTAACAAATCCTAGTTTTTTTAATATTTCAGATGATTTTTGACTTCTATTTCCAGATCTACAGTAGATGTATATTGGTTCTGATTTTTTAACTTTTTTGAAAAATTTGTCGAATAATTTTTCATCGTAAAAATCAATATTAACTGAACCTTTTAAATGTCCAGAATTAAATTCTTCCATTGTTCTAACATCAAACAATAAAACATCATTTTTACTGATTTGATTTTTAAAATCATCATAACTAAGAACCTCATATGCATTTGTGTTTTCTTGAGAAAAAACCAATAAGGGGAAAAGTAATATAACTAAATATTTATACATTTTTAATTATTTTAAAATTTGAATTTCTTATTGAGGAAAACCCTCCTTCTACATCAACAACTGAATTATATCCATTTCTTTTTAAAATAGAACAAGCTATCATACTTCTGTATCCACCAGCACAATGTACATAGTGTTTGTCTTTTATGTCAATCTCAGTGATTTTTTCTTGAAAACTATCTAAAGAAATGTGTTTTGAATTTAATAAATATCCATTTAACCTTTCGCCACTTTTTCTTACGTCAATAAGATTAACTTTCTCAATTTTATGGCTTAAATCTTCAGCAGAAACAGATTCGATTATATCAAAATTATTATTACTAGACCATGAGGAAAAACCTCCATCTAAATAACCTAAACAATTATCAAATCCAACTCTTGATAATCTTAAAATAGTTTCTTTTTCCAGTCCTTCGTCACAAACTAATAAAAGTTTAGTATTAATGTCTTTAATAATCGAACCAACCCAGGGTGCAAAACTTCCATTTAAGCCAATAAAAATAGATCCTGGACATAGCCTTGCTTGAACTCATTTTGATTTCTTACGTCTAAAACTACAACATTCTTTAATATTCATTAATTCCTTAAATTTTTTAACATCTAAAGGAATTAAACTATTATTTAAAACTAGTTCAAAATCGTCGTAACCCTCTTGATTTAATTTAACATTTGAAGGGAAATATACTGGAGGATCAGGAAGATCTTTTGTAAGTTCATTTATAAATTCATTTTTAAGTAATGAACCGTTTAATGCATAATTGACAATTTTCTGATTCCCAAGTGTATCCACAGTTTCTTTCATCATGTTTTTACCACAAGCAGATCCAGCTCCGTGAGCAGGATAAATCAATATATTATCAGGTAAAACTGCAATTCTGTTTTGAATAGAATCATATAAAATACCAGCTAACTCCTCTTTTGAAAAATTTAAGGATTTTTGTGCTAAATCTGGTCTTCCAACATCACCAATAAAAAGAGTATCACCTGTAAATAAACAATGAGGTACGTCATTTTCATCTTTTAGTAAATAACATGTGCTTTCCAAAGTATGACCAGGAGTGTGCAATACTGTTATTGAAATATCACCAATTTTAAAAACTTGATTATCCTCAGCTACAATACAATCAAACGAAGGATTAGCTTTTGGTCCAAATATTATTGGTGAATTTGTTTTTTTAGATAAAGTTAAATGTCCGCTAATAAAATCAGCATGAAAATGTGTTTCAAAAATATATTTGATTTTAGAGTTTGAAGATTCTGCTAAGTTTAAGTATTCAGAAACTTCTCTTAATGGATCAATAACGGCTGCCTCACCGTTACTTTCTATGTAATATGCACCTTGAAATAAACAACCAGTATAAATCTGTTTTACGATCATAAAATAAATATTACACAAATATAAAAATTGAATTTTTAATTGTTTTATTATTTTAAAAAATTAATTTTATTAAAATGTATGGTATTTGTCATTTAAGTATAATTCCTGTTAGAAAAGATTCGTCAAGTAAATCTGAATTAGTTTCTCAATTAATATACGGAGAGTTATTTGAAGTTATAGAAAAAAAAGAAAAATGGTTTTATATAGAATCAATAGATGATAAATATAGTGGATGGATTAACTATTCTCAGTTTAAAGAAATATCAAAGCAGGATTTTAAAAAAGTTAAAAAAACAGAATCTAAACTTCTAAATAATATTTCATCAGAAATAGAGACAGAAAACGGAAACATGTCTATAACTATAGGCAGTAAAGTTAGCTCAGCATTTATATTAAATCATAAATTAAAACAAGAATATTCTAAAAATTCAATAATTGAAAATTCACTAAAATTCTTAAACTCACCTTATTTGTGGGGAGGAAGGACTCCTTACGGAATCGATTGCTCAGGTTTTTCTCAACAAGTTTATAAATTAAATGGATTTCAATTACCGAGAGATGCTAATCAACAAGCTCTTCAAGGAAAAGAAGTGAAATTAGAAAAAGCTAAACCTGGAGATCTTGCTTTCTTTGGTGAAAAAAAAATTACACATGTAGGGATTATTATAGATTCAAATAAAATAGTTCATGCATTTGGTTGTGTTAGAATCGATTATTTAAATGAAAAAGGAATTATTAATTCCACATCAAAAAAAATAACACATCATTTAAAGAAAATTAACAGCTATTAATTTTCTAATTCTTGCAATTTAATATTCATTAAGTTTAAAATTATCAATATCATCAATAGTGTAGTATATGTTTTTAGCAGTTTTTAACGCCTCAATATTAGTTGGATCTATTTCAATTAATTTTTCTAAATATGGAAGACATTCCTGATAAAGATTAACTCTATCTTTTTCAAGTTCATCATACTTCTTCATATCACTTGCTTTTCTAGAAGTAACAAGTTTATTCATTTTTTCTACTATAGGACCTTCACCTTCAAGAATCAATCCAACTAAATTAAGATAGGTTGCGCTATAAGAACTATCAAGCTCAAGGGCTTTTAAATAATAACTCCTTAGCAATTTTAAATTCTCCTTGCTCACCATTAATAACGCCTAAATTATAATATAAAATTGCATTATTAGGATCTTTTTCAACCGCTTGCTGCATTAATTCTTTAAACTTATTTTTATCTCCAATCTTGATGTATAAATCTGCTTCAGATAAAATCAAATTAACATCGTCTGGATTTACCGCTCTAGCTTCTTTAATAGCAGCTATAGCATTATCGTTTTCTCCTTTTTGAACATATATAAGAGCTATATTTTTAACAATTTCAGGTAATCTAGATTCTGTCTTTCCAATTCTTTGATTAGAATAGTCTTTAGAAGATTTAAATAAATTATATTCGGTTTCACTAACTTTTTCTTCAATTCCAGATTCAATTGAGGTTACAAAATATTCTGAAACAACTCCAGAATAACCCATGTTTTTTAACTTCAAATAATATTCTAAGGCTGTGTCATATTCTTTTGAATTAACTGCACTTGAAGCAGCAAAATATAAATAAGTTATATTATCCTCTTTTTCAGGGTTCATTAAATAAGCATCATATAATTTTTTTGAAGCTGCTAAATAATCATCATTTTTGTTATCCTGAACTGCAGAATTAACTAAATCAGCTTCAGCATTCTGAATTAAAAAATTAGCATCTTCAATATATTTTTTTTGTCTTATTGATCTTTCTAATTCTATTGATTTTCTTAGTGAAATTACAGCTTCCAGAGATTGTGCATCTTCTTTAAGAGCCCATCCATTTAAATAATAATAATGAGCTTGGTATTTTATATCTGATGCCAATATCAAATCTTTATTATTATTTAAGAGATCTAAAGCCTCTGAATAAAATTCCTGATCAATTAATTTTTGAGCTTGTTTTAATTCTTTTTTTTGTCCAAAAGTAAAAATGGATATAGTAAGCATTAAAATGTAAAAAATGTTTTTCATTATGTGTTAATTTAAATCGTTATCATCATTATTTTCTTCAACTACATCTATATCTTCAACTAAATCTATATCCTCAGCATCAGAAATATCGTCGTCGTCATTTACTACTTTTGCAACTGCTGCTATAGAATCTGATTCTTTAAGATTTATTAGTTTAACGCCTTGAGTTGCCCTACCCATTACTCTTAATGAAGAAACTTCCATTCTTATAGCTATACCAGATTTATTAATAATCATTAAATCGTCGTTATCAGTAACATTTTTAATTGTAACTAATTCCCCAGTTTTTTCGGTAATTGAAATTGTTTTAACTCCTTTACCTCCTCTGTTAGTCATTCTATAATCATCTAAACTTGATCTTTTTCCATAGCCATTTTCAGAAACAACTAAAATATCACTTTCTAGATCATTAACAGAAATCATACCTACCACCTCATCTTTTGAATCTTTTAATCTAATTCCCCTAACACCAGATGCATTTCTACCCATTGGTCTAGTTTTGCTTTCTTCAAATCGAATACATTTTCCAGATTTAACAGCAATTAAAACTTGTGAGTTTCCATTTGTTAATTTAGCTTCTAAAAGTTCATCATCATCTTTAATTGTGATTGCATTAATTCCATTAGATCTTGGTCTTGAATACTGTTCTAAGGATGTTTTTTTAACCTGACCTTTTTTGGTTGCCATAATTACATAATGACTATTAATATAATCTTCATCTTTCAAATCTTGAGTACATATAAACGCCTTAACTTCGTCATCTTGCTCAATGTTGATTAAATTTTGCATCGCTCTGCCTTTAGAAGTTTTACTTCCCTCAGGAATTTCAAAAACTCTCATCCAGAAACATTTACCTTTTTGAGTAAAAAACAACATGTATTGATGATTAGTCCCTACAAATAAATGCTCTAAGAAATCTTCATTCCTTGTGGTAGAACCTCTTTGTCCTACTCCACCTCTGTTTTGTGTTTTATATTCTACTAGAGGAGTTCTCTTAATATAGCCAGCATTGGAAATAGTAATAACTACTTTTTCATCTGGAATCATATCTTCCATACTTAAATCACCACCAGAATATTCGATTTGAGATCTTCTTTCATCTCCATACTTATCCTAATTTCAATAAGCTCATCTTTGATTATAGTCATCCTTCTTTCTTCACTATCAAGGATACTCTTAAGGTCCTTAATAGTATTCATTAACTCATCAAATTCACCTCTTAACTTATCCTGTTCAAGACCAGTTAATTGTCTTAAACGCATTTCAACTATAGCTTTTGATTGAATTTCTGAGAGTTTAAATTCTTTTATTAATTTAGATTTAGCTTCATCGGCGTTTGATGAAGATCTAATTAAAGCAATAACTTTATCTATATTATCAGAAGCAATTATTAAACCTTCTAATATATGTGCTCTTTCTTCAGCTTTTTTTAATTCATATTTTGTTCTTCTAACAACAACATCGTGCCTGTGTTCAACAAAATATCCAATCATTTGCTTTAGGTTCAACATTTGTGGACGACCCTTTACTAATGCAATATTATTCACACTAAAAGATGATTGAAGTTGAGTGTGTTTGAACAATGTGTTTAAAACTACATTAGGGACAGAGTCTCTTTTTAAAACATAAACAATACGCATTCCTTGTCTATCAGATTCGTCTCTAATTGTTGAAATACCTTCAATTTTTTTATCATTGACCATTTCAGCAGTTTTTCGAATCATTTCTGCTTTATTAACTTGATAAGGAATTTCAGTAACAATAATACATTCCCTTCCATTCACTTCTTCAATTTCAGCTTTAGCTCTCATTACAATCCTTCCTCTTCCAGTTTCGAAAGCTTGCTTAACTCCTTCATAACCATAAATTATACCTCCTGTTGGAAAGTCAGGTGCTTTTACAAATTGAATTAATTCATCAGTAGATATATCATTATTTTCAATATAGGCTATTGTACCGTCAATAACCTCAGTAATATTATGTGGAGGCATATTTGTTGCCATTCCAACGGCAATTCCACTCGCACCATTTATTAATAAACCAGGTATTTTAGTAGGTAGAACTGTAGGTTCCATTATAGAATCATCATAATTTAATTGATGATCTACAGTGTCTTTATCTAAATCTGCAACCATTTCTTCTGAAATTTTCTGCATTCTAGCTTCAGTATATCTCATTGCAGCAGGACTATCTCCATCAACAGAACCATAATTTCCTTGCCCGTCGACCAATAAATATCTTAAACTCCACTCTTGAGCCATTCTTACCATAGTATCGTAGACTGAAGAATCTCCATGTGGATGATATTTACCAAGTACTTCTCCAACAATAAAAGCTGATTTTTTAAATTTACTAGAACCTCTCAAACCCAATTGATGCATTCCATATAAAACACGCCTGTGGACTGGTTTTAAACCGTCTCTAACATCGGGCAGAGCTCTAGAGACAATAACAGACATTGAATAATCAATGTAAGCAGATTTCATAGCATCTTCAATGTTGATTGGGATTAATTTTTCACCTTCACTCATAAAATTATTTTTTACGTTAGTTACAACCTAACAAATATAATAATACCCCATATTTTAAATTGAATTTAAATGCGATTTTTTATACATTTTATTAACAAATTATTAAAGATATTTTATCAAATAGTAGATAAAAAAACTTGGAATTAATAAATTTTTTTTGTCTATTTACTTATAAGATAAAAGAATATATATGGATGATAATTTTTCTTCTAGAGTTAAAGATGTTATTACCTATAGTAAAGAAGAAGCTCTGAGACTAGGGCATGACTTTATTGGAACTGAACATCTTCTTTTGGGAATGCTTCGAGATGGAGGCGGAAAGGCAATTAACATATTAAACTCTCTTGAAATTGATTTAGATTATTTAAGAAAGAAAGTTGAGATATTAAGTCCGCCTAATCCAATCAATGATTTTAATCAAAATCATAAAAAAAATTTACATCTTACAAGACAAGCTGAAAGAGCATTAAAGACTACTTTTTTAGAAGCAAAGCTGTTTCAGGGTAAATCAATAAATACTGCACATCTACTATTATGCATCCTTAGAAACGAAAACGATCCAACAACAAAGTTGCTAATAAAACTTCAACTTGATTACGAATCTGTAAAAGAACAATTCAAATATATGCTCACCGAGCTTAATGATGATTTTACTAGTTCCCCTTCTTCAGAAACTTTTCCTGATGAATCTAAAGATAATGAAGACCCGATTGAAGAAAATCCGTTTACAATTAAATCAGAATCAAAATCTAAAGTTAAATCCAAAACACCTGTTTTAGATAATTTTGGAAGAGACTTAACCTCTCTAGCTAATGCTGGAAAATTAGACCCAGTAATTGGTAGAGAAAAAGAGATTGAAAGAGTTTCTCAAATTTTAAGCAGAAGAAAGAAAAATAATCCTTTATTAATTGGTGAACCAGGTGTTGGTAAATCTGCAATTGCGGAAGGCTTGGCATTAAGAATTATACAAAAAAAAGTTTCTAGAATATTATACAATAAAAGAGTTGTTACTCTTGATTTAGCAAGCATAGTTGCAGGAACAAAATATCGAGGACAGTTTGAAGAAAGAATGAAAGCTGTAATGAATGAAATTGAAAAAAATGATAATATAATATTATTTATTGATGAAATTCATACAATTGTCGGTGCAGGTGGAGCAACAGGAAGCTTAGACGCTTCTAACATGTTTAAACCAGCATTAGCAAGAGGAGAAATTCAATGCATAGGAGCTACAACTTTAGATGAATACAGACAGTATATTGAAAAAGATGGGGCATTAGAAAGAAGATTTCAAAAAATTATAGTAGAGCCTACAACAGTGGAAGAAACACTAGAAATTTTAAGAAATATTAAAGATCAATATGAATCTCATCATAATGTTAACTACACTGACAAAGCTTTGGAAGCATGTGTTAAATTAACAGATAGGTACATTTCTGATAGGTTTTTTCCTGACAAGGCTATTGATGCAATGGATGAAGCCGGGTCAAGAGTTCATATAACAAATATGGATGTTCCAAAAAATATAGTTGATTTAGAAATTTCTCTTGAGGAAGTAAGAGATAAAAAAAATACAGTTGTTAAAAAACAAAAATATGAAGAAGCTGCAAAACTAAGAGACGATGAAAAAAGAATTGAAAAAGAATTAGTTTCTGCTCAAGAAAAATGGCAAGAAGAATTAAAACAACATAGGGAAACAGTTGATGAAAATGATATTTCAGAAGTTGTTTCTATGATAACTGGAATTCCAGTTAATAAGATTGCTAAAGCCGAATTAAAAGAGCTTAATAATTTAAATAAAATTATTTCCAGTAAAGTTGTTGGTCAAAAAGAAGCTGTAAATAAAGTTGTAAAAGCTATTCAAAGAAATAGAGCGGGGATTAAAGACCCTAATAAACCTATTGGTTCATTTATATTTTTAGGTCAAACTGGTGTAGGAAAAACACAACTTGCTAAAATCTTATCTTCAGAGTTATTTAGTGGCTCAGATTCTTTGATTAGAATTGACATGAGTGAGTACATGGAGAAATTTGCTATCTCAAGATTAATCGGGGCACCCCCTGGTTACGTCGGTTATGAAGAAGGTGGGCAATTAACAGAAAAAGTAAGAAGAAAGCCATATAGTGTCATATTACTTGATGAAGTTGAAAAAGCTCACCCTGACATCTTCAATATGCTTTTGCAGGTACTTGATGAAGGATCATTGACAGATAGTTTAGGAAGAAAAGTAGATTTCAAAAATACAGTTATAATAATGACTTCAAATCTTGGCGCAAGACAAGTAAAAGATTTTGGAAACGGAGTTGGATTCGGGACAGAATCAATGAAATCTCAAGAGACTAAAAACATAAAGAATACCATAGAAAAATCATTAAAAAAAGCATTTTCACCTGAGTTTTTAAACAGAGTTGATGAAATAGTTGTTTTTAATAGTTTAGAAAAAGATGATTTGAAAAAAATAATAACTATTGAAATAGATAAATTAAAAAACAGATTAACAGAACTAGGATATAATTTAAAAATTTCTTCAAAAGCACTAAACTTTTTGTGCGAAAAAGGATTTGATAAAAAATACGGAGCTAGGCCTTTAAAAAGAGCGATTCAAAATTACGTTGAAGACCTAATTGCTGAAGAAATAGTAAAATCCAAAATAAAAGAAGGAAGTAATATAAAAATTGACCATAACAGTAAGTCGGAAAAACTAAATATTATTAAACTTTAATCTGAAATAGTATTTTTTTTTTATTGAATAATCAATAAAAACCTTTCAAATTAAATAATTCATAAAATAGTATATTTATTTTGTTTTATTTGTAAAATAAATCTCTCTTTAACATACATTTACATCTGATATTAATTTGTCAAAAACATGAATGTTATAAAATTTGGAGGAACTTCAATATCAAATTCTGAAAACATAAATAGAGTTATTGATATTATAATTAGTTGTGATACTAATTCTGTTGTGATATTGTCAGCAATTGGAGAAACAACCAACCAACTAATAAAATGCGGAAAATTAGCAGGGAAAAAAGATCTTAATTACAAAAATGTTTTCAATCATATTAAAGAAAATCATATAGAAATATGCTCTTCATTGTTTGAATACAATAATCAAAGTGAAATATTAAGTTTTGTTCAAACTAAACTAAATAAGTTAGAAAACATATTAGAGGGAATTTATAATTTAAAAGAATTTAGTAAAAAAACATATGACAATGTTTCAGGATTTGGAGAGGTATTATCATATAATATAATTGGAAAAATCTGCCAACAAAGAGGCTTAGATATTGAAATAAAAGATTCTAGAGAAATTATAACTACCAAACTTATTAATATTGGAAGAAAACAAGTCGATTTTAAATTAACCAAATTAAAATGGGATAATTTTTTAAAATCAATTAATAAAAAAATAGTAATTATGCCTGGCTACATTGCCAGAGATAATTTTGGTAACAACATTACTCTTGGAAGGGGTGGTTCAGATTTTACAGCATCAATAATTGCATCAATATCTAATGCTAAAAAACTTGAAATATGGACTGATGTTAGCGGAATATTCACTTCAAATCCAAAACTAGTTAAACAGGCCGTTCCTATTGATTCTCTTTCTTACAAGGAAGCAATGGAATTATCACATTTTGGAGCAAAAGTTTTGTATCCTCCTACAATTCAACCAGTAATGTCTAAGAATATTCCTGTTTTTATAAAAAATACTTTTAGCAAGAATGATAAAGGAACTCTTATATCAAGTAATTCAAGTAACAATTCAATAATCAAAGGAATTACACACATAAAAAACATTTCATTATTAACAATTGAAGGAAGTGGAATGATAGGGATTCCAGGGTTTTCAAAAAAATTATTTGAAGAAATTTCAAATAATAATATTAATATAATAATGATAACACAGGCCTCATCAGAACATTCCATTTGTATAGGAATCAATGATACTGATTCTGTTAATGCAAAAAAAATTATTGATGAAGCCTTTAAATACGAAATTGAAAATTCTATACTAAGCCCTTCCAAAATTGAATCTAAACTTTCAATCATTGCACTTGTTGGTGACAACATGAGAGATCATCAAGGCATAAGTGGTAAAATGTTTAGTGCATTAGGAAAAAACAATATTAATGTAAAAGCTATTTCTCAGGGATCTTCAGAAAGAAATATTACCGCAGTAATAAGAGAAAAGGATGTCAAAAAAGCACTTAACACACTACATGAAAAGTTTTTTGAAAAAAACATAAAACAATTAAATTTATTTATTGTTGGAATTGGTAACGTTGGATCTAAATTAATTGATCAAATTGAAAAACAAACTGATTATCTAGCTAAAAAACTTAAACTTAAACTCAGAGTTATAGCTATATCTAATTCAAAAAAGATGCTCTTTAATGAATCAGGCTTAAAACTAGGTAATCTTAAGCTTGAAATAAATAATGGAAAAAATTCTAATCTGGATGAATTTTATCAAAGAATCAAGAAATTGAATTTAAGAAATAGTGTTTTTATTGACAACACTGCAAGCTCAAAAATTGCGGGATTTTACAAACATTTCCTAAAGAATAACATCAGTGTTGTTACATGTAATAAAATAGCCTGTTCAGATTCTTATTCTAATTACATTGAATTAAAAAAACTATCATCAAAATACGATACATCCTTTTTATATGAAACTAATGTAGGTGCTGGATTACCAATAATTGACACATTAAATAATTTAATTAATTCTGGTGATAAAATAAATTCTATACAAGCTGTTCTGTCAGGAAGCTTAAATTATATATTTAATAACTTTAAAAGTTCAAATACTTTTGAATATGTTGTAAAAGAGGCTATGGATAAAGGATTCACAGAGCCAGATCCAAAAATCGACTTAAGTGGAATAGACGTTGCAAGAAAAATTTTAATTTTAGCGAGAGAAAGTGGTAATGAAATTGAATTAAAAGACATATCTAATACATCTTTCTTACCCAAAGAAAGTTTAAACACAAAAAATAATAAAGAGTTTTTAAAATCATTGTCTGAAAATAAAGATCATTTTGAAAACATTTTAAATGATGCATACAGTAATGATTGTAAAATAAAATATGTAGCTGAATATAAAAATGGAAAAGCAAGTGTAGGAATTAAAAATATTCCAAAGGATCATGATTTTTACAATCTTGAAGGGAGTGATAATATTGTCTTATTTTATACAGACAGATATAAACAACAACCATTAATCGTTAAGGGAGCTGGAGCTGGAGCTGATGTCACAGCAGCTGGAATTTTTGCAGATATAATTAGAACAAGCAAAAGATAAATAAAAACTTTATTACAACTCAAATTTTCTTTTAAAATACATAGTTTAGCAGCGATGAATGAAATAAGGGTATTTTCTCCAGCAAGCATAGCAAACCTTTCATGTGGATATGATATTTTAGGAGTATGTTTAGACAAAGTAGGTGATGAAATAATTGTCAGAAAAACAAAAAAGAGAGGCGTTGTTATCACAAAAATTTCTGGACAAAAACTTAGTAAAGATATAAAACTGAATGTTGCTGGTGTATCTGCTACTGCCCTTCTAAATGAAACAGAAGTTAATTGTGGTTTTGAAATTGAAATCCATAAAGGAATAAAGCCCGGTAGTGGAATTGGAAGTAGTGCAGCAAGCTCAGCAGGCAGTGTTTTTGCAATTAATCAATTAATTGGAAAGCCATATTCAAACAAAGAGTTAGTCAAATTTGCAATGGAAGGTGAAAAAGCAGCTTCTGGATCTTTGCATGCTGATAATGTTGCCGCGGTACTGTTAGGCGGGTTTACTTTTGTAAGAAATAGCTCTAAAAATGATTATTTCAAATTAAACTCACCAATCGAACTAGCATTTACAATAATTCATCCTCAAATAGAAATTAAAACATCTGATTCGAGAGCAATTTTAAAAAAACATGTAAGTATTCAAGAAATGACTGAACAATCTGCTAATATTGGTTCATTCGTAACTGGATTGTATACTGAAAATTATGAACTAATCGGAAGATCAATTGAGGATAAAGTTATTGAACCATTAAGATCAATTTTAATCCCCAAATTTAATGAATTAAAAAAAACCAGCTTATATAATGGTGCTTTAGGATGTGGTATTTCTGGCTCAGGACCCTCTGTGTTCGCTATTTCCAAAGGGGCTAGTACAGCAAAAAAGGTCGGGGTATCTATGGGAAAAATCTATAATGAATTAGATTTAGAGTATGATATTCATATTTCTTACGTTAATGATATTGGAATAAAAATATTAGAATTAAAATAGTATGTTTTATAAAAGTTTGAAATCAAGTTCAAAATTAGTGAATTTTGAAGAAGCAGTCAAAAAAGGACTAGCAGAAGATGGAGGTTTATTTTTTCCTGAAAAAATTAAAAAATTAAACAAAGAATTTATTGAAAATTTAGAAGAGTTTTCAAATATTGAAATTGCATATGAGGTAATTAAACAATTTATTGGAGATGAAATTAATGAAAATGATTTAAAAAATATCATAAAAAACACAATTGACTTTGATTTTCCTTTAATAGATATTGAAAAAAATATAAAATCTTTAGAGCTTTTTCATGGACCTACTCTAGCATTTAAAGACGTGGGAGCAAGATTTATGGCAAATTGCCTTGGACACTTTAATAAAAAAAGTGATAAAACAAATACAGTTCTTGTTGCAACATCTGGGGACACGGGTGCCGCTGTTGCTAATGGTTTTCTTGGCGTAAAAGGAACTAATGTTGTTATTCTATATCCAAAAAATATGGTAAGTGAGATACAAGAAAAACAACTAACTACAAATGAAAAAAATATAACTGCATTTAGAGTTGATGGAACTTTTGACGACTGTCAAAAGATGGTTAAAAAAGCTTTTACAGATAAGGAATTAAATAACGAATTAAATTTAACTTCTGCTAACTCAATTAATGTAGCAAGGTGGCTGCCTCAAATGTTTTATTATTTTTTTGCAATAAAACATTTAAAAACAAATAAAAAAATAGTGTTTAGTGTACCAAGTGGTAATTTTGGAAATATTTGTGCTGGTGCAATTGCAATGAAATTAGGATTGCCAATAGATCAATTTGTTGCTAGTACAAATTCAAATGATACAATTCCTAGATATTTAAATACTAAAAACTATAACCCGAAAAAAACTATTCCTACTATTTCAAATGCAATGGATGTTTCAAATCCTAGTAATTTCATAAGAATAGAAGAAATATTTCAAGACTTTAACGAATTGAAAAATTGTTTTTCATCATACAGTTTTAACGATGACAAAACTTTAAAAGCAGTTAAAAGTGTATACAAAAACTCTAATTATATATTAGACCCTCACGGAGCAGTTGGTTATCTTGGTTTAAAAAAGTTTTTAACTAATAACTCTGATTTTATTGGTATTTTTTTAGAAACTGCTCATCCAATAAAATTTTCAAATCATATTGAAAATGAATTAGATTTAAAATTAAAAATACCTCAGTCAATAAGTAAAATTATTTCGAGAAAAAAAAGATATATTGATATTGAAAACTATAGTAATTTTAAAAGAAAAATACTTAATATGGGTTTAATTAAATGAAAAACCTTTAGGTGGTTCTAAACCTTTTAAATGTTTTACAAAATAATCCCATTTTCTTCTCATCATGTAGTTACTCATATCTCCATAACCATGTCTCTTATTTGGGAATAAAATCAAATCAAAATCTTTATTAGCTTTAATTAATTCATCAACTACAAGCATAGTATTAGATGGAGGAACATTATCATCAAGCATTCCGTGAGCAATTAATAATTTTCCTTTTAAATTTTCAACAAATAATTGATTAGCTTGGATATCATAATTAGTTTTTTTTACATCATATTCAGAACTATTATCTTTAGAGTCAATACCTAAGGGTTCTAAAAGACCATGCCATTTTTCGCCCCAATCAGCTTCATAATTTCTATTATCGTGATTTCCAGAGCTAGATACTGCTACATCATAAAAGTCAGGATATCTAAGTAAAGCAGCAGTTGAAGCAAATCCTCCACCAGAATGACCCCATATACCTACTCTAGATAAGTCCATACCGGAATATTTTTTTGACAATTGTTCAATTGCCTTAATATTATCAGGAAGACCATTATCACCCATATTTCCATAATATGCATCGTGGAAGGATTTAGATCTTCCAGGTGTGCCCATTGCATCTACTGCAACAACGATAAACCCTAGTTCAGCAAGAGCTTGAAAATCTCTTCTGGCAACCATGAATGAATAATTACCAACACTTCCCGATTGAGGACCAGGATAAATATAATTTAAAACTGGATACTTGTCATTTTTGTCGTAAAAACTAGGAATATACATAAGACCAAATAAATCTGTTTTATCATCTCTTGCTTTGACATTAAATTCTAAAGGTTCTTGCCATCCATTACTTTTTAGGTTATCAGTGTTTGAAGATGATAATTGAAATAAATTTTTTCCATCTCTATCCTTTAAAATTGATTTAGGAGCAGTTTTAGTTGTTGAATATGTTGTTACAAAATAATCCCAATTTGAAGAAGGATTTATGGAATGAGATCCCATTTCAGGTGTCAAACAAATTAAATTATTTCCATTAAAATTCACTTTATACAAATAGACATGATAAGGATTGCCTTTTTCTTTTCCTCCAGCAGTAAAAATAATTTCTCTTTTATCATAGTCAATATGCATAACTTTTCTAACTAACCAATTTCCAGAGGTTATTTTATTTTTTAATGTTTTAGTGTTCAGATCATATAAATAGATATGTCCCCAATTATTTTTTTCAGAGTACCAAATAAACTCATCAGAATCAAACAAAACTCTCCAATTTTCTGCTCTAAGTCCAGATTCATAGTATGTATCAACGTTTTCTTTAAATACTGAACGAACAATCCCGGTTTTTGAATCCGCAATTTGCAAATGTGCCTCTTTATGATCTCTTGAAGATGAAATAAATGCTAGCTTTGAAGAATCTTCACTCCACTGAGCATCAAGTAACTCACCTCCTCTTCCGGCAATATGGTCGGTAGTTGTTGATCTCTGAAAATCATTTTTCATTTTTAATTTTATGATTTTCTTTGACTTTACATCAATGATAAGCCTCTCAATTTCAAATATTTTTTCATCACCTGGAAGAGCATACTTCCAAGCCTGAAGTTTTGGATGACCAACATTTGTTGTAGTTAAGTACATTTCACCTACTCCTCTGGCATCTTGTCTAAAGGTTGCTATTTTATCTGATTTCGGACTCCATTTTAAAACGGGTCCTTTAGATTGTATCCAGCCTGCATTATTGGTAGCATAACCATAATCCTTTATACCATCAAAAGTTAGCTGAGTTCTTTTATCAGTTTTAGTATTCCTAACCCATAAATTAAAATTGTTTATGTAAGCAGCAAGGTTACCGTCTGGAGACAAGAATTCGTATAGATTCTTATTAAAATCCTTATTTATGTTTTTTGAATTAAATTCATCAATTTCTTTATAATTGCTTTTTTTTAATAAATTTAAATCTATTATAAAACTTTCTGTTTTGTCTCTAAGCTTTACCTTGTAATGAAAAAAATCGTCTTTATCCCATTTCTGAAAAGTTAAAACATTATTAAGGTATTTATTCAAACTTTTACCCATGTGAGAAGTAGCGTTTTCATAATCATTTATTGTTATTGTAGATGAATTATTAGTATCACAAGAAACAAAAACAAAAAAAATAAATCCTAAAAATAAACTAAGCTTTTTATTCATTTTATTGAATTATATATTTTGAATCAACATAATAGTTTTTATCAATTTCAATAGATCCTTTTAATTTTTTAGATTTCCATTTTTGAGTTGGAAATATTCTTATTTTTTCTTCATTCCCTGCAATATGGTCTGTAACAATTAAATCAATTGGCATTTTAAAACCTTCAATAACATTATTCCATCTAAAAGACATTTTACCATCAATCAAATTATGCTCTAAAACAGGAATCCTTATATCTCTTAAATATTGATTGAAAAATGGTTTTAAATTTATTTTCATTTTTTCAGAAATATAATTTTCAATTTCATAAGTTGTGACAGTTTTGTGATAAAAATCTTTATTTAATCCCCTCAAAACATTTCTCCACACTTTGTCGTTACCAGCTACTTGTCTAAGTGTGTGTAAAAGATTTGCACCCTTTGAATACATATCACCCGAACCACCTTTATTAACATTATATGGACCAATTATTGGTTTTTTGTTTCCAATTCCTCTTCGGGTTCCTATGACATACTCAGATGATGCTTTTTTACCGAAATGATAGTCTACAAAAAGATTTTCTGAATATGTAGTAAATCCTTCGTGAACCCACATATCAGCGATATCTTTATAAGTAATATTATTAGCAAACCACTCATGACCTGTCTCATGTATGATTATATAATCAAATTTTAGTCCCCATCCAGTACCAGACAAATCACGACCTAAATATCCTTTTCTATATTTATTTCCATAAGTTACCGAACTTTGATGCTCCATACCTAGATAAGGGGCTTCTACTAATTTAAAACTGTCTTCATAAAAAGGATATGGACCAAACCAATATTCAAAAGCTTGCATCGTTTTAATTGCATCTACAAAATGAACTTTTGCTTTTTCTAAATTATAACTCAAAACATAATAATCCATATCCAGATCTCCCTTTTCACCCTCATATATTTCTGAAAAATTAACATAATCACCAATATTAATATTTACTCCATAATTATTTATTGGATTTACTACTTCCCAATGAAATGTAGTTGAATCTGACATTTTATCAATTTTAACTAGTCTTCCGTTTGAAACATTTGTAAGTCCTTTAGGAACATTAACACTCATTAACATACTTTCAGGTTCATCGTACATGTGATCTTTGTTAGGCCACCAAACACTAGCTCCTAGGCCCTGACATGAAGATGCTATAAAATGATTTCCATTTTTATCTTTTTCCCATGAGATACCACCATCCCAAGGGGCTCTTACCGCGACTCTAGGATTACCTTCATAATAAACTATTAACTCTTCTTTCGAGCCTACATTTTGTTTCTTCTTAAGCTTTATGAAATGTGCATTACCATCATGTATAATTTCTAACTCAGAATTATCTTGAATAGCCTTAGTTAGTATAAGTGGTGTTTGAAGATCAATTTGCATTAAATCATGTGATTTAAGTACTGTGTAAGAAATCTTGTTGGAACCCGAAATGAATTTTTCTTCTGGTTTAACGCTTATATCAAGATGATAGCGGTTAAGATCCCACCAAGACCTTTCCTTCGTAATAGATCCACGCAACGTATCTTGTCTACTAAATTCAGTTTTATCATCCATTATTCCTTGAGAGAATAATATTACAGGACTTAATAATAAAAGAATTAATATTTTTTTCATGTTAATATGTGTTTTATTTTTTGTAAGGTAAAAAAAATGCTCGAAATTTGTATCATAAAATAAATTATGAAAAAAACTTCTCTATTTGATATCCACGTAAAATCCAATGCTAAAATGGTCCCTTTTGCAGGATTTAATATGCCGGTACAATTTGAAGGGGTTAATGCTGAACATCTTCAGGTTAGAAATTCCGTAGGGATATTTGATGTTTCCCATATGGGTGAGTTTTTAGTTGAGGGAGAAAATGCTACTAGTTTTTTAAACTATATATGTTCAAACGATATTTTATTAATGTCTGAAGGGAAAGCTCAGTATAATTGTTTAATCAATCCTAATGGAGGTATAATTGATGATTCGATTGTTTACAAGTTTAGCTCTAATAACTATATGATTGTAGTGAATGCTTCAAATATAGAAAAAGATTGGAATTGGATTAATAAACAAAATATAAATTTCAACAATAAACTAACAAATATTTCAGACAGTACATCTTTACTAGCTGTTCAAGGTCCTAAAGCAAATGAAGTCATTCAAAAATTAGTTGATTTTGATTTAAGTCAATTAAAAAGTTATTCATTTGTTAAAAGTGATATTAAAGAAATTAAAGAAATTATTATTTCAACTACTGGCTATACTGGTTCTGGTGGAGTTGAATTGTATGTAAACAATATTGATGCGATAAACTTATATAATTTATTAATTGAAACTGGTGAATACTTGGATATTAAACCCATAGGATTAGCAGCAAGAGATACTTTGAGGCTAGAAATGGGCTATTGTTTATATGGAAATGATATTGACGACACAATTAATCCAATAGAAGCTGGATTAAAATGGGCAACAAAAACAAATAAAGATTTTATAGGTAAAAAATCTATTTTAAATTCAATTGAAAATGGAATTGAAAAAAAACTAATAGGTTTTGTTTTAAATGAAAGAGGGATCCCAAGAAAAGGCTACAAAATATTTGACTCTAAACAAAATGAGATTGGAATAGTTACATCTGGAACAATGTCACCAGTTTTAAAAAAAGGAATTGGAATGGGCTATGTGAAATTTCCTAATGAAAAGCTAGGATCTCAAATATTAATACAAATTAGAAATAAATTTGTCAAATCAGAGATAGTTAAACCCCCTTTTATAAAATAAAATGATTAGAGTTTTAATTTTTGGGGGTAGCAGCTCAGTTGGGACTGCAATTTTCAAAGAATTAAATCCTTTTTATGATTTGCATGCTACTTACTATAAACAAACTAAATTTAGATCTAACAAAAGGTACAAATATTATGACCTTGAGACTGATCCTACTTTGATTTTAAATGAATTAAATCCAGATATAATTATATCTGGATTAAAAGGTGATTTTAATTTACAAGTCAAATATTATGATAAAATCATAAAGTATTGTGAAGGTTTTGAATCTAAATTAATGTTTTTATCTTCTTCAAGTGTATTCGATTCTTTTATAAATTATCCATCATATGAGGAAGACAAAACTTTTTCTCAAAGTATATATGGAAGATTTAATATTCATATTGAAAATAAATTGTTTAGAATGAAAAATTCAAATTGGACAATTAATAGATCAGCTATGATTTACAGCTTAAAATCGAAAAGAATAAATCAAATTAAAAAAAGTATAGGCAAATCTAATCCAATAGAAATATTTCCAAATTTAATTATCAATATCAATTCTGAAATTTTATTAGCAAAACATTTACATTACATAATTAGCAGGAATATATGTGGAATATTTCACCACGGAAGCAAGGACTTAATAAACCATGAAGAGCTTATAAAAAATATTATTGAAAAATTAAATTTGAAAAAAATTAGTTATAAATATGTTTATACGACTAACGACAATAGATATCTTTCATTATTATCAAACAAAAATTTATTTCCCAAACATCTTAACTTCACTATTAATTCAATTTTGAAAAAAATTCAATAAAATCATTTTATTAACTTTAGTAATAAATTATATTTGATTTTATGGGAAGAGCATTTGAATTTAGAAAAGCTAGAAAAATGAAAAGATGGTCAGCGATGGCTAAAACTTTTACTAGAATAGGAAAAGATATTGTGATGGCCGTAAAAGACGGTGGATCTTCAATAGAGACTAATTCTAAACTTAGAGCTGTTATTCAAAATGCTAAGGCAGCTAACATGCCAAAAGATAATATTGAAAGAGCTATAAAAAGAGCTTCTGACAAATCTACTGGAAATTTTAAAGAAATTTTATTTGAAGGATATGGTCCATCTGGAATAGCAATTATTGTTGAAACAGCTAGTGACAACAATAATAGAACGGTTGCTAACGTTAGAAGTTATTTTAATAAATATGGTGGTAATTTAGGTACCGCAGGGTCTGTAGAGTTCATGTTTGATCGAGTTTGTAATTTTACAATAAAAACTGATGTTGATTTAGAAGAATTGGAATTAGACTTTATTGATTTTGGAGTTGATGAAGTCATGAAAGATGATGATGGTTATGTGGTGCTTTACTCCTCTTTTGAAAATTATGGTTCAATTCAAAAAGAAATTGAAAGTAGAAAAATTGAAATAATATCATCTGAGTTTGAAAGAATTCCAAAACAAATGAAAGAACTTAATGATGAACTTAAAAAAGAGGTCAATATATTAATTGAAAAAATTGAGGAAGATGATGATGTACAAACTGTTTTTCACAATATGAACTTGAGCTAAGAATAATCGGGAACTTTACCCTTAATTCCTTTGTAAAACAATCTTAAGTAAGTTATATCCTTATCAACATCACCAGTAATTGAAAAAGGTTTAGAAATTATAATTTGTTTGTTTTCAAAATCTAAAGCGACACTATAAATAGGTACATTAGCTTTTTTTGCAATGTAATAAAACCCAGTTTTCCAATTCTCAACTTTTTTTCTAGTTCCCTCAGGTGATAATGCGAGAATAAATGATTCGTTTTGATTAAATAAGTCAGCTATTAAATCAACACTATTTGAACTGCTATTTCTATTTACAGGCATTCCTCCCAACCAATTCATTATATATTTTAAAGGAAACTTAAAAAGTTCTTTTTTACCAATAAATCTTACGTTTTTATTTTCGAATAAACTTCTTGCAAAAATTGCAAGAAAAAAATCAGACCAATGTGTGTGAGGAGCCGCTATAATAATACATTTTTTAACAAAATCAGTATCTCCAACAATATTCCATTTAAGAATACTATAAAAAATATATTCTCTTATTTTTTTCATTTAAACAAATTTCTTGCTTTAATTAAGTCTTCCATAGTATCGATGCCAATTCCATCAAAATTAGAAATTACCATTTTAATTTTTTTTCCACTTTCTAAGTACCTTAATTGTTCTAGTTTTTCAATTAACTCAAGTTTTGTTGGCTTTGAGTTATAAAAATCAACCAAACTTTTTTTTCTAAATCCATAAATTCCAATATGTTTAAAATAATTGAGTTTAGGGTTAGATACACTATTAAAAGGAATAGGAGATCTTGAAAAATATATAGCAAAATCATCTGAGTCAGTTACAACTTTAACATTATTAGGATTTTCAATCTCTTCCATATTAGAAATAACTTTCATTAAAGACACTAAATCGATTTTCTTATCCTTATCTAGTTTAAAAGTGTTAACTAGTTTCTGTAAACTTTTTTTATCAATTAAAGGTTCATCTCCTTGTACATTAACAATGATATCAACTTCCATGTTTTTTGCAAATTCAGCTATCCTATCAGAACCTGAAACGTGATTTTCTTTACTAAATAAAATATTTTTATGATGTTTTATTAAATAATTATAAATCTCTTTTGAATCCGTTACAACGTAGACTTCATCAAATAAATTTGTTTTAATTGTGTTTAATAGAGTAGATAGTATTATAGGACTTCCGTTAAGATCCATCATAAGCTTCCCAGGTAGTCTAGTGGAATCTAATCTTGCAGGAATCATTGCTATAATCTTCAATTGTATACTTTTAAATCAAAAATACACTTAAATTTTAAAAACCTATTAAATATAATCTCTTTTCAGCTCTAGTTACAGCAGTATATAGCCACCTTAAATAATCCATATCAACACCTTCTTTTAAGTATGGTTTTTCTATAAAAACTGTTGGCCATTGACCACCCTGAGCTTTATGACAAGTTAAAGCGTAAGAAAATTTAACATTTAAAGCATTAAAAAAAGGATTTTCTTTTGTTTTAATAAATCGTTTATATTTTGATTTAAGATTAATATAATCTTTTTGGACTTCGTTATATAATTTGTTTGATTGATCATATGAGAGTGCTGGTAAATCTGAATTTAACGTATCTAATAGAATAATTGTTTCTAAAATAGGTTCATCTGCGTAGTCAACTAATTTAACTTTTACTTCAGCAAATTTGAATCCATACAATTCTTTAATTGAAAAAATTTCTAAGATTTGAATTATATCACCATTTGCTAAAAAAGAAATATTTAATTTTTCAGAGGACCAGAAGTAATTGTTTTTAGTTATTATTAGTAAATCTCCAGCAGAAATTGAATTTTCATTAAATAGTATAGATTTTCTAATTTGTTGATTGTATAAATTTGCTCTTTTATTAGATCTAACTATTATCATAGTCTTTTCTGACCCATTCTCATTGTAAGATGACTCTATTTTTTCTTGAATTTCAAATCCATCATTTAAAATTTCCACATCAGGATATAACTGAAAATCAAAAGAAAATATTTCATTTAAAATATTATTTCTTATTGTAGTAGCATTAATTAAAATTCCTGATGATTTAGATTGACGAACAACATTGCTTAGAGTAAACTCCATAGATTTAAAGCCGTAAAACTCTTTTATTAAATCAGAGTTTAAAGCCGGACTAACAGTTTGTTTTACAGGGGGAAGTTGAGCTGTATCACCAAGAAAAATTAATTTTGAATTAGTTTTAAAATCTACATATTTAAATATATCTGTTAACAGAGATTTTGATTTAAATAAGTCGGAAGAAGTAGAAGAATCCGAAATCATAGATGCTTCATCAACTATAAACAAAGTATTTTTAATTTTATTAATTTTTAATTTAGTTTCAAATTTTCCAAATTTATCAACTGAGGAAAAATATATTTTTTTATGGACAGTAAATGATTTCTTTTTTGAGTAGTTAGATAGAACCTTAGCTGCCCTTCCGGTTGGTGCCATTAAACAAATATTATATTTCAAAAACTTTACATTATCAACCAAAGTTTTCATTAATGTAGTTTTTCCTGTTCCAGCATATCCTTTTAGTATAAATAGTCCAATATCATTATTTGATATTAAAAACTTGCTTAACTCATCAATTGCAGCAATTTGATCTTCTGTTGGCGAAAATGAGAATTTATTAATTAAGAGTTGAGAAAAGTCTTTAAAATCCATTGTAAATTAGAGAATGTAATGTGTTTGGTGGGTTTAAAAAAAAATGTAGTTTTGTTAAATATAATTAATTAAACAATGGAATTCATATCAAAATATAAGAGATATATAGAAACTCTACTATGGGGCTTAATAATAATTTTTGCTTATCAGGTATTTAACTCTGTTAACGCTCCTATAAAATTTAATCAGGTCAAAAACGAGAGATACCTTAAAGTTATTGATAAGCTTAAGGACATTAGAAATGCACAAATAGCGTATAAAAGTGTTAATGGTGTGTATTCTGACAGCTTTGAAGGTTTGATAAAATTTATTGATACAGCTCAATATACACTTATTCAAAAAAGAGATTCTAGTTATATGAAATATGATAGAGTTTACCGAATTGATATGTTACAAGAAGTTGTGGTTATTGACACACTTGGGTTTGCATCAGTAAAAGATTCATTATTCGGTAGCTCTGACAGATATAAATCAATGGCTGAAGTTCCAATTGATGGTGTAGATCAAATGTTTGGAATAAAAGCAGATATAATTGATAAAAACGGTTATAACGTTCCTGTTTTTGAAGTTAGAGTTTCTAAAGATGCTATTTTATATGACCAAAATAAGGATCTTTTAAAGCAAGAAAAAGCCCTAATGTCCGTCGATGGTGTTAATGGCCCTGATCTTGTATTAGGATCTATGACTGAGGTAAGCACCAATGGGAATTGGCCAACAACCTATGATGCAATCGCAAGAAATTAATAAATTAGAAAAAAGTTTATCTCTTATAATAATCATTAGTTCGAAAGAATTGAAAGTTTTATTAAGAAATTCTGTTGATTCTAAATTTATAAATCAAAGTAATTCCGTATTCCCTGACAAAATCAACATTAATGAAATTTTATCAGAACTAAAAAATATATTAAATGAATTTAATTTATTAAATATTATAAAGGTTACATTAATATTAAACAACAAACTGTCCGTTCTTGTTCCAAAAGACTTCTTTAATGAAGAAAATTGTTTAGACTACCTTAAATTCAATTCAAGATTACTTAAAAACGATACAGCATCTTTTGATTACATTGAGGAATTTGAAGCTCATAACGTATTCATAACTTACGGGAATGTCACAAATTATTTAATTGAAAAATTCGGATCATTTGAATTCTTCCACTACTCTACAGTATTATTAAAAAAATTATACTCTGATACTCCTAAGGATAAAATAGCAAGAATTTATGTTAACATTAATAAAAGCTATTTGAATATAATTGTATTTAAAGGAAAAGAATTAAATTATTATAACACTTTTGATTATGAAACTAAAGATGATATTTTATATTTCATTCTATTTGTAATAGAGCAAAACAAACTAATTAATAATGAAACTAAAATGAAATTAATTGGTGAAGAGAAAATAATTAAAAATTATTACGATTATTTATCGAAGTTTATAAAGAATTTAGAAATGAAGAATACGGAGTATGACATAGAGAATATTGTGATATGAGAATAATTTCTGGAAAAAACAGAGGTAAAAAAATTATAATTCCCAAAAACCTTCCTGTTAGGCCAACCACAGATCAATCTAAAGAGGCCGTTTTTAACATAATTCATAACAGTTATTACTTTGAAGACTTAAATGTTCTTGATTTATTCTCAGGAAGCGGCAATATAAGCTATGAATTCGCTTCTAGAGGAGTTAAAAATATTAGATGTGTGGATAACAATTCAAACTGTACTATGTTTATTAATAAGATTTCAAATGAATTAAATTTTAATTTAAAAGTGACAAAAAATAGCACATTAAAATATTTAACGAGTTGTTTAGAACAATTTGATATTATATTTTTTGACCCTCCATATGTTTTTAAAATTGATGAATATTTTAAAATAATTAATTTAATTTTTGAACGAAATCTTTTAAATAAAAATGGTGTAATAATTGCAGAACATTCAAAAAAACTAAACTTAAACGAACATGTTAATTTTAATAAATCTAAAGACTATGGGGGGTGTTCGTTTAGTTTTTTCAGTAATTAAAATGCTATTTCTCAGTATTTTAATATATTAAATCTATATTAAAGCTTTATATTTTTAAAAATGAACTAATTGGCTTGTGATCAGACAATCTAACCTTGTGAATTTCATACGAATTCACTTTAATTAATTTAGAATAAAAAATATAATCAATCCTTATTGGTAAAAAACTAAATCCATATGTAGCGCCAAAATCAAAATTATTTTGACTGTAAGAATCACTATATGAATTATTAATTTCGTTATAAACAAAAGAGTCTGGGGTATTATTCAAATCAATTGCCAAGATTAAAGAATATGGCGATTTTTCCATATGATTAATTAACTCCAAACACTCATTGTTTTGAATTTCATATACTAATTTCGTTTTACCTATTACATCTTTAAAAGTTTCTTTATTAGCTTTAAAAGACAAGGGGTTAAGATTGTATGACTTAAAATGTGAGTTGTATAATCTTAAAGTATCGCTTTGCTTTATAAAATCTACATAAATAGCAATTATACGACCATCATTAGAAATCACCTCCCCTTTGTTAATCATTTTTCTTTTTCCAAATATTGCTAAACCAACATTTCCATCGTTTAATCCAAAATGGCTAGAACTGAAACCGCTCATTAAATTTCTATAGTCATTATGAAATTCTTGAATCGCAATAAACTCAGGATTTTTTTCATTTACAAATAACTTTATTTTATCCCTTACAGAACTGTCTTTTATCCAATTATAATGATTAAATAGTCTTACGTTATAACTCATAACATGCAAGCCCTCTGGCTTATTAACTAGTACATCGTTTTCAAAAAATGAAATAGGTTTTTCTATATAGATCAAAAGGACTAAAAAAGAATAAACAAACCTTAGATCAAGCTTAATAATCCAATAAATAAAAAATAAAAAATTAACACAAAGGAGTACTGGTAAAAAAATTATTAAAATAGAAACCGAGGACAAAGCAGCAACATGATAATTTGCAAGTAAAAAACATATACCTATCAAAAGAAGAACTGTAATATTTAATAAATATATAATTTGACTGAAAAACGTATTGTTTTTTTTATAAATCACGATTTACCTGCCTTAAATAAAGTTTCTTTTTCTTCCTTAGTTAAACTGTCGTAGCCTGATTTACTAATTTTATCCAATATTGAGTCAATTTTTTTCTGAACAATAACATCCGCTCTCGATTTAGATATTTTTTGTCTGGGTTTTCTCTTTTTAAATTTTTCTTTTCGCTTAAAAATATAATTATATAAATAAATAATCCAATTACCATATTCTTCACCTTGAATCATTTTTTTATGATATAAATAACCCAGAAATGCTCCTCCTAAATGTGCTATATGTCCGCCAGAATTTCCGTTGGGAATCTGAATAATATCAAGAATAATTAAAAAAGAGGCTAAATAAATAATTTTAACATTAAAAGTTAAAATTCTAAATCTATAACTTGGATCATAAGATGCTAAAAAAATAAAAACAGCCATAACACCAGCTGAAGATCCAATCATTGAAGACTTTATGTTATTAAAAGCTGGAAATAGATTGTAACTGATTAAATAAGCTATAGAGCCATATAATACTCCTAAAATAAAAATTTTAATTAATCGTTCATTTCCAAACAAGTTAAGCACCACTGAACCACTCAAATACAAAATAATCATATTTCCAAATAAATGCCATAAATCTGAGTGAAAAAAACCATAAGTAATTAACGACCAAGGCTTAGACAATAAGTCAATTAAATCTGGAGAAACATCAAATAAGCTTATAATAGAAAAATCGCTTAAATTAAAAAGAAATAAAATTGTGTTTATTAAATATGGTATTACAAAAAAAACAATCATAATTAATATGATTTTCTGTAAAATATCTAAATTTATGAAGTTGTATTTTAGCTTATCTATCAATCCCATCTATTTGAATTAAATTGATTTTTTTTCCAATACAACACCATTATTAAACCAATTAATGCACCTCCAATGTGAGCAAAATGCGCTATTGAGCCAATTGAAAAAGATGAAAGTCCAAAAAATAAATCAATTAGAATTAGTAAAGGAACAAAGTACTTGGCTTTTATAGGTATTGGGGGGAATAACAGCATAAGCTTGGAATTTGGAAAAGAAAAAGCAAAAGCAACTAGAATCCCATAAATAGCACCAGAAGCACCCACCATCACACTGTTAAAGGACGATACAGCTTGATTGTAATCGCTTTGACTCATGTAGTTTAATAATAAATCAGGATTGCTTAAACTTAAGTTGTTTAATTCAATAACATCATATAGAGTCTGAACCTGGAAATTATAAACAAACATTTGTAATGCAGCTGCGCCTAAACCAGCAGAGAAATAAAAGAATAAAAATTTTTGCTTTCCCCACATTTGCTCAAGTGGTGAACCGAACATCCAAAGTCCAAACATATTAAACAAAATATGGGATGGACTTCCGTGCATAAACATATGAGTTATAAGTTGAGAAATTAAAAATTTATCATTTTCAAAATAGTGTAATGCTAAAATATCATAACTCAAGTCACCTAAAAATTGTGATCCTAAGTAAAAAATTATATTAATTACAATAAGCTGCTTAATTGTTTCAGGAACTGATCTCATATTTTAAAATATTTTAATTATTTCTTCCAAAGAGATTAATTTAAAAATCAACTTGCCAAAAGGAGAAACATTAGGATCCTTACACGCAAACAAGTCATTTACTAAAGATTCCTGTAATTTTATATTAATAGTTTCATTTGATGAAATCGAAGAGTACTTCGATAAAAGCTTGGCAATTAGGTCATTCAATGTATGTGTAGCGTTATCTTGACCATAATCTTTATTTTTTAAAAATTCCTGAAACAACTCAAGAATATGACTTTGATCCAAAAAAGGATGAATTCCAGAAATTTCAATCCCCTCATCACCAAATGAATTAAATTTAAAACCCAAATGAATCAACGGAGCCTCTATAAGCTTAAGCATTCTAATTTCTTCTAAATTAAAATCTAAAGTAATAGGAAATAATAAAGTTTGAATTGGATTAACCTTATTAGAAAGTTCTTTTAAAAAATTTTCATATAAAATACGCTGATGAGCTCGTTTTTGATCAATAATTACAATACCTGAACTAGTTTTTGTTATGATATATTTAGATTTTATCTGAAAAGAAGGAAAGTTATTAGTTTTTAAAAGCTCAAGCTCATTATTGAATTGATCTTGGTGATTTGAATCATTAAGATTTTTTAAATCAAAATCTTTGGTCTTTACAACAACAGGATTAGTTAAGTTTTCAAAAGGATTAAAAGCCTGATTATAATCAACCTTTGGAATCGACGCCACCTTGTTCTTGTAAGAATAAGGTGTGTTTAAGTTAATATTATTATCAAAATCGATTGTAGGCGCTATATTAAATTGTCCCAAACTATGTTTAATCGAAGATTTTAAAATTGCATAAATAGACTGATCATTATCGAACTTTATTTCAGTTTTATTAGGATGAATATTAACGTCAATAGAGTTTAAAGGAACATTAATTCTTAAGAAGTAAGATGGATACAAATTATCTTGTATCAAACCTTCATATGCTGTTTTAACAGCGTGATTTAAATGACTATTTCTAATAAATCTATTATTCACAAAGAAAAATTGTGTTGATCTTGTTTTTCTAGAGAATTCAGGCTTAAAAACGAATCCACTAATTTTCGCTATTTCAGTTTCTTCATTTATCGGAATCAATTTCTGTTTAGACGATTTACCAAAAACCCTTATAATTCTTTCTTTAAAAATTGACTTAGAAAGGTTAAAAATCTCATTATTATTATTTGTAAAAATAAAATTAACGTCATGATTAATTAATGCTACTCTGTGGAATTCGTCAATAATATGTTTTAATTCCACATTATCAGATTTCAAAAAATTTCTTCTTGCTGGAATATTAAAAAAAAGGTTTTTTACTGATATTGAAGTTCCTTTGGAAGAAACAACTTCACTTAATGATTTTTCTTCACCTCCGTCTAATTTAATTTCAAATCCAAGTGAATCACTGGAGTCTTGGTTAGAAACAATACTCATATGTGAAACTGAAGCAATACTAGAAAGAGCCTCTCCTCTAAAACCCATTGTTTCAAGGGAAAATAAATCTTTTGAGCTACGTATTTTTGATGTTGTATGTCTAAAAAAACATTTTTTTAAATCATCTTCATTCATTCCTACCCCATCGTCAATCACTTGAATAAGGGTTTTTCCAGCGTCTTTTATTATTAACTTAATAGTTTTAGCTCCACTGTCAATAGAATTTTCAAGAAGTTCCTTTACAACAGATGAAGGTCTTTGCACAACTTCGCCAGCAGCGATTTGGTTAGCTACGCTATCCGGAAGAAGTTTGATTATACTCATAAATATTATTTGTAAAATATAGTAAGGTCGAAATCTATTATGAACAAAAATACAAACACCAGGCAAAAAAGGATAATTAATAATGTTTTAGAAAAAAAACTATTAGACCTATTTCTAGAAACAAATCTATCTTCTTTCCAAACAGAGGAAATATCATATGAACTTCTGTAATTTCTTTGTTTTTCATAGACAGAATCAAAATCATAAATATTCTCAATAGATTTATCTTTTAAATATCTAGGATTATAATTAAATCTTTTATTTTTATTAAGTTTAAATAGATTGACTTTCAATTCGAAACAGTTTATATCAAATGTACAAAATTGAGAATAAATTTTAATCAATTCATCTCATTCTAATTCTTATATTTGAGTTAATGAAATTTGAAAAAATTAAAAAACTTAAAGAGTTAATCAATGACAGTGAAAATATTGTTATTATTCCTCACACAAGTCCTGATGGAGATGCAATTGGAAGCTGTTTAGCTTTGTTTAATATGCTTAATTCAGTCAATAAGTCGTGTTATGTAATTAGTCCAAATAAAGCACCAGATTTTTTAAACTGGACGCCTGGTTACAACAATATAATTTATTTTGATAGTGATGAAGAAAAATGTAGGGAATCGCTATTAAATTCCGATTTAATTTTCACTTTAGATTTTAATGATCTTAATAGAATTGGAGAACTCAATGAATTTGTAAAGAAATCAGGATCTAAAATAGTTATGATTGATCACCATCAGAATCCAAAAGATTATGCAGATTTGGTTTTTTCTGAACCCAAAACAGGTTCAACATGCGAACTGCTCTACGAAATATTTGAATCCATTGGTTTTGAAGATAAATTAAACAAAGACATATCATCATGCCTTTACCTAGGTATTATGACTGATACAGGATCTTTTCAATTCCCATCTGTTACATCTAGAACTCATGAGATAATTTCTAATTTATTTAATAAAAAAATTGATCACAATCTAATTTATAACAAGGTATACAATGATTCCTCTGTGAGTAGGCTAAAAATTTTAGGTGCTGCTTTGAATAGCTTAACTCATATTAAAGAATTAAACACTGTTTATATGTCACTAAATAGAGATGAACTTGAAAGGTTTAATTATAAAAAAGGTGATTCTGAAGGTATTGTAAATTATGGGCTTTCTCTTGAAGGGGTAGTCTTTTGTGCTATTTTTATAGAAGATGTAAATAATATTAATAATGTAAAAATATCACTCAGATCAATAGGAACTTTTCCATGTAATGAATATGCTGGTAAAAATTTTTCAGGTGGAGGACACATTAATGCTTCCGGAGGAAGATTTGAAGGAAATACTAAAAATGCAATTGAAAAATTTTTAAAAACACTACCTAAATACAAAGAAAAATTAATTTAAAGAAATGAAAAAAAATATTTATTCAATAATTTTATTATCTATTTTGCTAATCTCATCATGCGTAAGTACTCATCCTGACTTAAATGATGGACTTTATGCTGATATTCAAACAAACAAAGGAGATATACTAATTAATCTTACATTTAAAGAAACTCCTGTTACAGTTGCTAATTTTGTTTCACTAAGTGAAGGAAAAAACAAAGAAGTTAATTCCGAGTTTAAAGGTAAAAAGTACTATGATGGATTAATTTTTCATAGGGTTATTGAGAATTTCATGATACAAGGGGGTGATCCGTCTGGAACTGGTCGTGGAGGACCTGGTTACAACTTCAAAGATGAGTTTAACGAAAATCTAATACATGATTCTGCTGGAATATTATCAATGGCAAACTCAGGCCCTAAAACTAACGGCAGTCAATTCTTTATCACTCATAAGGAAACACCATGGCTGAACGGAAAACATACTGTTTTTGGAAAAGTTATTAATGGAATAGAGATAGTGGATTTAATTGAACAAAATGATACAATAAAAAATGTTTCAATTATAAGAAAAGGTAGAGAAGCTAGAGCTTTTAACGCTTCTAAAGTATTCTCAAATCATTTTGAAGATGATCGAATGATGGAGGAAAAAAAAATAGCATTAATTGATGACGTAAGAACAGGTAAAAAAACTGCACATGAATCTGAAAAGTCATATTCGAAGAAAACGAATACAGGATTAGAATACACTATAACTTATAAAGCAGATAGCTCAAAAAAAGTTAATGATAGTAAAATCGTAATGACTCATTATGCAGTTTATTTCGAAGACGGTTCTCTATTAGATACTAGTATTTTAGAAATTGCAGAACAATATCAAACCGTAAATATTGTTAAAAAAAATCAAGGTGGTTATTCTCCAATTGAAGCTAAAATAGGGCCAGAAGATTCTATGATATCTGGTTTTAAAGAAGGGCTGAAACTTCTTAATGTTGGTGACAAAGCAACTCTTTTTCTCCCATATTATCTTGCTTACGGTGAAATGGGTAGAAGCCCGCAAATACCACCTAAATCAAATTTGATTTTTGAAGTTGAAATTATAGAGTTGAAATAATTAATGAAATTTTTATCTATTTTATTTAGATTAAAATCATTTTTACTTTGTGTATTAGTTTTACTATCATTTCAATTTATAATACGACATCCTCATATTATTGAAAGTTATTATTCTAATTTAGTTTACAAGAATATTTCTTATTATATAATATTGTTTTTTAATGAATTCCAATTTTCTTTTGGAGATTTTTTATACATATTTATCCCAATAGTTTTTTTCCTTAAACTTAAAAACACTAACACCAGAAGAAAAAACTTAAAGATTTGCTTTCAATTTTTGTTTGGAATTTATGTGATTTTTAATATTCAATGGGGACTAAATTACCACAGAATTTCACTAAAAGACAAACTAACAATTTCAAGAAATTACAGCCTAAATCAGCTTAAAAACACTACACTTTATTTCATTAATAAAACCAATGATATTCATAGAAAAATTTCAGACAATGATTCAATTTCAGTGAAATTTGAGAATTATCTTTTTCTTGAATCTTTGCAGTCGATAAAAAACTCTAGTTATAACAAAAATCAAAAGTTAAATCCAACTATAAAAAAATCATTATTCAGTTTACCGCTTTCTTATATGGGTTTTAGTGGATATATAAATCCTTTTACTCTAGAAGCTCATATAAACACTAATATTGCAAAATTAAATATACCCACTACAATTTGTCACGAAATCGCTCATCAACTAGGATATTCTGCTGAAAACGAAGCAAATTATATAAGTATTGAAGCTACTCTAAATTCTAAAAATGAGTACGTAAATTATAGTGGAAGTACATTTGCATTAAAACACTTGTTAAACGAAATGTATTTAAATGACAAAAAAACATATAATGAATTAATTAATAAAATTAATATAGGAGTGCTAAAGAATTATAAAGAAGTATCTGAAAATTGGAAAAGATATAAAAATCCCTTAGAGAAATACTTTAAAAAATCATATGATATTTATTTAAAAGCAAACAACCAAACTAAAGGAATAAAAACCTATAATTTGGTTGTTGATTTATTGGTTAATAAATATGTTAATTCAGAATTTTAGGAGCTCCTAATTGTTCTAAATCTTTACTTAAAACATCAACTGCTTTAATGAATTTATCAACTCTTGGTAAAATACTATCCCATTGATCTTTTGCAATATCAAAACTATCCATGTGATGTTTGGTAGGTCCATACGAATTACCATAAAAACCTCTTTTTGCAATAGAAATTCTTTCAGAAACAAGAGAAATATCTTTTTCCATTATCTCTTTTTTTGATTTATTTCCATAAAGTAAAACATCAATTAAATTCATTTGATCTTTTAATTCGTTTAATTTATTTAATAAATCAGAATCAATATTTTTTACATACCTCAAAGTATTGTCGAAACTTGATTGTTTTTTCTTATGCGTAATGTAATTAGAGATCTTAACTGAATACTCAATTTCAAATTTATTTAATTCTAATATGAATTCATCAATTTTAGAATTCAAAGGATTTTTTAATACATTTTCTCTAATTCTTTTCACATCAAAAGTTTTACTCTTGGTTAATTCATTAACACCACCCTGAACTAATTCTAAAAGATGCACTGAGTATTTACCTGGTTCTACTGTAATAGATGATCTAGACCACCTAGAATTTGAATTCAGTATTGTTGGCAAAGGTTTTGAAAGATTCCATGAAACTCTATTAATACCTTTTTTAGTTGAACCATTAATTCGATCTACTAAATCTCCATTATCATCTCTAATTTCCAATATTATTTTAGATTTAGTCTCATTAATTTCTTTATCCAATTCATCCCATCCCACAAAAGGAATGTCTTTATTTAATTTGTCTAATTCTTTTTCTGTTTTAGATCTAAGGGATTTTAAGGATTTGTATGAATTAGGTAAGTTGTAAGAAAATATAGCACCATAAGGTGGATTTTTAGATGTATAATAAGATGACCCTTGACTTGAGGTTCCTGATCTAATCGGATTATATTGAAGTGCTTCTTTTACATCAAACAATACAACCTCATTGCTATTGGATTTATTAAATTTTCTTAACGAACTAAAGTCATCTAACACATAAAATCCTCTTCCAAATGTTGCCAAAACTAAATCATTTTCCCTTTTTTGAATTACTAAATCTCTTACTGATATTGTAGGTAATCCAGTTGAAAACTTAATCCACATTTCACCTTGGTTATTAGAAAAATACAACCCATATTCAGAGGCTAAAAACAATAAGTTTGGATCAATGTGATCTTGAACAATTCGCCAAACAAAAGTATCTTCTGGTAATCCATTAATAATAGGCTTCCATGACTTGCCTCCATTAGAAGTTTTGTATAAATAAGGACTATAATCTCCAAACTTGTGATTATCTAATGCTACGTATGCGACTTGATCATTATGAAGATCTGCCTTAATATCATTCACAAAAGAAGAATCAGGAACTCCTGGAAGCTTATCGACAGTAATAGATGTCCAAGAAGAACCTCCATCTTTAGTACTATGAATTAATCCATCGTCAGTTCCTGCATATAAAATATTTTGGTCTAATATAGATTCACTTAAAGAGGTTATTGTGTTATAAGTTGACATGGCATAAACGTCCCAAGCAGAATCCCAGCTCTGTTGTCTTCCCATAATAGGCAATGATAACCTTTCCTCATTTTTTGTTAAATCTTTAGAAATTGGAGTCCAACTGTCTCCTCTGTCGTCTGACTTCCAAACTCTTTGAGAGCCAAAATACAAACGCTTTGGATTGTGAGAACTGACTAGAATTGGTGAATCCCAATTGAATCTCTCAAAGTCTTCATTTAGTCCAGAATAAGGTTTAATAAATACAGCTTCACCAGTTGTTCTATCTACCCTATGAAGATTCCCTTGTTGAGATTGAGCATAAACTATATTAGGATTTCCAGGCTCAGTTGCTGGTTGATGACCATCTCCTCCAAGAAGAACAAACCAATCACTATTTACTATACCATTCGATCTAAAAGTACGGCTTGGTCCACCTTGAGTATTATTATCTTGAGTTCCTCCATAAATATTATAAAATGGATAAGAGTCATCCACAGCAAGTTTGTAAAATTGAGTTAATGGTAAGTTATTTACAAACTTCCAAGATTTAGTGTCATCAAAAGATTCATAAATTCCACCATCAGTTCCGACAAGTAAATAGTTGGGATCGTTTTTCTTAAATGTCATTGAGTGATTATCAGAATGCTTATTTCCTTCACTCATTGTATAAAAAGTTTTTCCACCATCATCAGAAACTTGAACTCTTACATCCATTAGATAAATTTTATCAAAATGATGAGGAGAAGCGACTAACTCCTGATAATAATGTGGTCCTGTAGCGCCAGAAACTGTATCGGACATTTTTTTCCAACTCTCTCCTCATTAGATGATCTATATACAGCTCCTTTTCTTCTCTCAAGTTCAATTGCTGCATATAATACATCAGGATTTATTTCAGAAATAGCCAAACCAATTTTACCTAGCTTTCCAACTGGTAAACCGTTTTTTAATTGTCTCCAGGAATCACCCCCGTCGGTGCTTTTAAATAATTTAGTTCCTGGTCCTCCACCCATGTATGCCGCAACATTTCTGTGTCTTTGCCAAGTCGCAGCATACATAATATTTTCATCTCTTGGATCTACAACTACATCGGTTACTCCTGTCCATTTGTTAACACTCAAAACTAAACTCCAACTCTCACCACCATCAACGGATTTATAAAGTCCCCTGTCACCTCCGCTATGACCAAAGAGGGCCTTGTGAGGCAACAAAAACAGTATTAGAATCATTTTTATTCACTATAATTTTTGAAATGTGCTCAGATTTATTTAAACCTTTATTTTTCCATATTTTTCCACCATCTTTCGACTGAAATACTCCTTTTCCAATACCAACATGTCTTCCACCTACATTTTCACCTGTACCTAACCATATTGTATTACTGTTATTAGGATCAATTGTAATACTTCCGGTAGAATAAAATGGCTGATCATCTGTTAAAGCTGACCAAGTAGTTCCCGAATTAGATGTTTTCCAAACACCACCCGAACCCACTGCCACATACCATTCATTTTCATTTTTAGGATTAATAGCTATGTCTGCAATTCTTCCTGACATAAAAGCAGGTCCAACAGATCTAAATTTAAGGCCTGAATAAAGGCTTGATTCATTTTTTAAATCTTTTTTGTTTTTTTGTGAAAATGAATTTGTCATTGAAAAAACAAAAATCAAAGACAGAGTAATTTTTAGAATTTCTTTCATAATCTAATTTTTTTACGATTAACTTAAATATAATTAATAATATCTATTTTTTCATTTTAAATTTGCTGAATGTCTAAAAACAAAATATTCCTTTCGGTTAAAATTTTTGATTTAGGATCAAAGGGACAAAGTATTGCTAAATCAGATGAAGGAATAGTTTTAATGGTGAAAAACGGGGTGCCTGGTGATGTGGTAGATATAAAAACTTACAGAAAGAAAAAAAATTATTTTTTAGGAAATATTATAAAATATCACTCATATTCAAAAAACAGGATTGATCCAACATGTAAACATTTTGGTGTGTGCGGAGGGTGTAAATTACAAAACATCTCATACGATACACAGACCAAGTTAAAAGAAGATAAAATCAAACATTCAATAACAAGAATTTTTAATGATGCTAAAATAAACTCTATAGTAAAATGCGATAATCAATTTTTTTATAGAAATAAACTTGAATTCTCTTTTACTGAAAACAAATGGTTAACAGAAGCTGAAATCAAAAATAGCGATGACAAAATTGATAGAAGAGGAATAGGCTTTCACAAAGCTGGGATGTGGGATAAAATAGTAGATGTTGAAAAGTGTCACCTTCAAAACGAACCATCAAATAAAATTAGGTTATCGATAAAACAATTTGCAATTGAAAATAACCTTTCTTTCTATAATACAAGATTAAGAAAGGGATTACTCAGAACTCTTACAATACGAAACACAAGTCTGAATCAATTTATGGTTTTAGTTCAAGTTTTATGAAAATGATCAAAAAAATATAAATTTAGTGATGAATTTTTTAAAAAATTCGTTTGCTGAGATTCAATCTCTGCTATACACAGTTAATGATAAAGAAAACGATAGTATATATGACAGAGATATAAAACTGTTTCATGGAAAAAACTATATAGAAGAAAAAATTAATTCATTGACATTCAAAATTTATCCTAAATCATTTTTTCAAACAAATATTCATCAAACTATAAAACTATATGAGCTAATATTAAAATATGCTGATATTAAAAAAAATGAAATTGTTTATGATCTTTATTCAGGGTTAGGGACAATCACTCAATTTGTTGCAAAAAATTCTAAAAAAGTTGTAGGAGTTGAAAGTGTGGAAGAAGCTGTAATTTCTGCAATAAATAGTGCGAAGGAAAATAAGATTGATAATGTAGTATTTGAATCTGGTGATATGAAAAATGTTTTTACAAATGATTTTATTTTAAAACACGGAAAACCTGATGTGATTATTACAGACCCTCCAAGAGAAGGAATGCATAAAGATGTAATTAATGAAATTTTAAAATTAGATACTCAACGAATTGTTTATGTAAGCTGTAACCCGTCTACTCAATGTCGAGATTTAGAATTATTAAAGGAAAAATATTCAATTAACAAGGTACAACCAGTGGATATGTTTCCTCATACTGATCATGTTGAAAATATTGTACTTTTGGAACTTAAATGAAACTATTAAAAAATAATTTTATACTATTAGGTTTATTTGTATTCTTACTTTCGTGTGAACCAGATGACATATGTCTTACATCTATTGAAGATACACCTAAACTTATAATAGGTTTTTATGACAAAAGTACTGGAGAATTAAAAGAAGTAACCAATTTAAAAATTCAAGGACATAATAATGAAGAAGTATATATTTACCAAACCATTGACTCAATTGGAATTCCTTTAAAAAATTTAGATAATCTAACGATATACAGTTTAACAAAAGATTTTAATGAAAATACCTCCAACTCTGGAAATAAAGATGATTTATACATAAATTACAATTATAATTGGGAATATATAAGTCGTGCATGTGGTTTTAAAACAACATATGAACTAAAAAATTTAATTATTGAAAACGATTCGAATAATTGGATTCTAGATACTGATTTGATTAATAATATAATAATAGATGAAAAAAACATACATGTTAAAATATTTCATTAGTTTTTTAACTGTAATTTATTGTTCTAGTATTTTTTCACAAGAAAAAATCAATGATAGTCTTTATAAATCAACTTATGGGATAAAACTAGGAATTGATTTTAGTAAACAAATCAGAATGTTAACAGAGGAAGATTATAAAGGTCTAGTCATTGTTGGTGATTACAGACTTTTTGAAAAAATTCATTTAGCATTTGAGTTAGGAAATGAAGAGAAATTTATAAAAAACGAGGTTTTAAACTTTAATACCAGAGGAACTTTTTTTAAAGCTGGAATAAATTATAATGTATTTAAAAATTTGCAAGATCTAGAAAATGAAATATACGTTGGTTTTAGATTTGGTTCTTCAAAATTTGATCACCAATTAAATTCATTTACTATATATAATATTGACCAATACTGGAATCAAAATAATATAGAAAATCCAATTTCTTTTGATAATCTATCTGCTAATTGGTTAGAACTTATCGTTGGTTTTAAAGCTCAAGTAATAAAAAATTTTTATATGGGTTTAAATTTAAATGTTAGTAGATTATTAAAACAAAAAAGTCCTGAAAATTTCAATAATTTATATATACCTGGATTCAATAAAGTTTTAGAAAACAATAATATAGGAGTTGGTTTATCTTACACAATACAGTATCAAATTCCTTTGTTCAGGAAAACAAAAAATTAATTTATATTTTTTTTAGTTTTTTTTGAGCCACTATAAATTTCATACTTAGCTAATCTACTTTCTAATTTTCCATTAAAAAGTTTAATTTTTCTTGATGGTCTAAGTCCTACAAATTTTAACGCCTCTATACTGGAGGTGATAAACCAGGCATTAGAGTTAGAATAATCAGTTTTAAGTTTATCGCCAATTTTTTTATAAAAAGATTCGAGATCAATACTTAATCTTTCTCCATATGGTGGATTAAAAACTAAATGAAGATATTCATTATTAACTTTAACAGATCTAAAGAAATCCTCTTTGGAAATGGAGATAAGATCCTCGAATCCTGCATTAATTATATTTTGATCACATTTTGAAATAGCAGATGGAGATTTATCAAAACCTGAAATCTTATGATTAAAAGGTTTGATTTTACTTAAAACAGACTTAGTAATCATAACGAATAAATCTAAATCAAAATCTTTCCAGTTTTTAAATGAAAAATTAGATCTTTTAATATTTGGAGGGTAATTAGTAGCTAACATTGCGGCCTCAATTAAAAGAGTACCACTTCCACACATAGGATCAAGAAAATCTGATTCTAAATCCCAATCACTTAATAATATAATACCAGCAGCTAATACTTCATTGATAGGAGCAATATTTGTTTGTGAACGATAACCTCTTTGATTCAACGGTTTACCAGAGGAATCTAAGGAAACTGTGCATTTATCATCCCTTATATGAATGTTTATTTTAATATCAGGATCAATAGAATCTACATTAGGACGTTTTTTATATAATTTCCTGAATCTGTCAACAATTCCATCTTTTGCTTTTTGTGAAACGAAAAGTGAATGAGAAAAAAAATCAGAATTTAAAACAGATTCAATAGAAAAAGTATGATCTAATGATAAAAAATCTTCCCAGTTAAAATTATAAAAAGAGCTGTATAACTCTTTTTCATCGTTGACATTAAAAAAAGCAATAGGTTTTAAAATTCTAATAGCTGTCCGTAATGATAAATTACATTTGTATAGAAAACCTAAATCCCCAAAAAAACTTACATTTCTAACACCTTTTTCAATTTTTTTTGCTCCTAAATTTAGTAGCTCATCAGAGAGAATATCTTCAAGACCGAAGAAAGTTTTAGCAACCATTTTAAAATCATTATTATCACTCATAATTATCATTAAAAATACTTTATTTTTGA
>CALJVK010000006.1 GCA_937773465.1 uncultured Flavobacteriaceae bacterium
GAAGAAAATAACTGTTTTAATGGATCAAAAAATAATGATTCCAGCATATTTTGGCCCAATTTCATATTGGAAACAAATAATTGATTCTAATATTTTATGGGATGTTCATCAAAACTACGTCAAACAATCTTATAGAAATAGAACATTTATTCATTCTGCTAATGGTCTTCACAAACTAACAATTCCTGTAAAGCATTCTAAAAATAAATTTTCCATGCAAAAATGCATGAAATTGAAAATGAAATAGCTATGGCAAAAAGATCACTGGAGATCAATAGAATCATCCGCATACAGCTCCTCTCCATTTTTTGAGTATCTACCAAGATTCGTTAAGAACAAGTTTATAATACTCGAAATACACTGAAACTTGATGACATTCAATTTTGATATGTATCAAGCTTAGCTCAGTGATTGGTTAGAAATAAGAACTGAAATTAGAATTACCAAAACAGTACATTGAAAATGGATTATGAAAGACGAGCTTAGATTTAAGAATCAAATCAGAAAAGAACTAGTGAGCAAAAATCTAATTCAAGGAATAAAAGAATACAAACAGGTTTTTTCCGAGATAAACATGGTTTTAAAAACGACTTAAGCATACTCGATTTGATATTTAATCAGGGACCTAATAGTATAAGTTATCTAAAATAAAAAAAGCAGGCCATAAGCCGGATTCTGTCGTGCCTTATCATTTATCTAGACAAAATATTACTATTTTGTTCAAACCGCCCACCCTCCAACATTGAACGAGCAGTTCTCAAGCGTTGGTCTACGTGACGTTTCACCTTATAGAGTTTACCTGGTTTCACTACAGCCTAACTGTACATACTTTCTGTTGCACTTGTCCTCTACTTTACGTAGTGACGGGTGTTACCCGCTATAATGCTCTGTGGTGTCCGGACTTTCCTCTTTTATAAAATAAAAGCGATAAGGTGGCCTGCTATGCAAAAATAGTCTAAAAATATGTTGATAAAAACTTTTATTTACAGTTAATTTATGAAATATAATATGTCAATTTTTATATTTGTTATATGGATAATTTTGTTGTTTCAGCATTAAAATATAGACCTAATAATTTGAAAGTGTTGTTGGTCAAACATCAATAACTCAAACTTTGAAAATGCCATTAATCAAAATCAACTCCCACAAGCTTTGCTGTTCTGCGGACCAAGAGGAGTAGGTAAAACTACTTGCGCTAGAATCTTAGCAAAAAAAATAAATGAACATAAAAATCAGATGATTTCTCTTATAATATTTTTGAATTAGATGCTGCATCTAATAATGGGGTAGATGATATTAGGAATTTGATAGATCAAGTCAGAATACCACCACAAACAGGAAACTACAAAGTGTATATAATTGATGAGGTTCATATGCTTTCCGGTCAAGCTTTTAATGCTTTTTTAAAAACATTAGAGGAACCTCCAAAATATGCTATTTTTATATTAGCAACAACTGAAAAACACAAGGTCATCCCACCATTTTATCTCGTTGTCAAATTTATGATTTTAAAAAAATAAGTCCTGATGATATTAAAAAATATTTAGAAACAATAGCAAAAAAAGAAAAAATTAAATTTGATGATGAAGCTCTTTATTTAATAGCAAAAAAAAGTGATGGTGCATTAAGAGATGCATTATCAATATTTGATAGATTAGTAAATTTTACCGATGGTAAAATAACTAAAGAATTAGCTTATGAAAATTTAAATGTTTTAGATCATGATATCTATTTTGAAGCTTTGAACAAATAATTAAAAACGATATCACTAATTCTCTTTATTATTCAATAAAGTAATTGAAAAAGGGTTTTATGGTCAACATTTTATTGATGGATTTTCTTCACATTTAGAGACTTACTAGTTTCTAAAAATAGTAAAAGTCAAGTTTTATTAGAACAAAATGAAAATTTAAAAATTAAATATATGAATCAAGTCCAAAATTAAAGATTCTAATTTTATTTTAAAGCAATTGAATTAGCAGAAGATTGTAGTTATAGATATAAAAACAGTAAAAATCAGCGTCTCTTAGTTGAAATATGTTTAATGAAACTTTGTTCAATTCTACAAATTGAATTAAAAAAAAAAATAAAAATCTTACCTAGTAAGAAATACAATAAAAAACAAGAGAATATTGAAATTCAGGTAAAGAAGAAAAAATAAATGAAGAAATAATAGAAATAGAGAAGATAGAGATAATAGAGAAGATAAAGAAGAAAGAAGATAGAGAAGATAGAAAAAAAAATAGTTTCTGGTTTATCAATTTCTAGCTTAAAATCAAAAAAAATATAGAAAATTTAAAGCGAAAATGAAAAAAAATAATTAGTTCAGTAAATTCAATGATTTTTAATCAAATTTACTTGAAAAATCATGGAATAAATTTCATAAAAGCTGTTAAATAAATGGAAGAAAAAATCTTGCAAGTATTCTTACTAATAGAAAACCAAAATTATAAAGAGAAATGAAATTCATTTCACATTACTAATGAAACTAATAAAATAGAATTAGAAAAAACATAAATGAATTGTTAAGTTTTTTAAGAAACAGATTTAGAAACAGTAATATTAAACTTATATTAAAGTTAATAAATAAAAGAAAAAAAATTCATTTATTCTCCTTTAGAAAAGTATGAAAAACTAAAATCAATAAATCCTAGTATTGAAAGAATACGAAAAGAATTTAAATTAAATTATAATTTGTTTATTAATTCATAAACCATTCCATCAGCAAGTCCAATTTTTGGAACTCAATTCTCATTTAATTCATGTTATTTAAAAGAAATTGATATATTTTTCCAGCAGGAACTATAACATCAACTCTATCTGGATTAAGTTTTAAAGTAACATTTTATCTAAGTAAGACATTTTTTCCAAATCACAAATAGTAGAATCAATTTTTGCAATGTTAGTGGCGTTCCTAACTTAGTTCCTGATAATTTAAATATTTTATTGATATTACCTCCAAGGCCAATCACCTCAATTTCTTTTTAATTAGTTAAATTATTTTCTATCCAATTTTCAAATAATTTCCATGTGTTTTATTTACTAAATTATTTATCAGTCTGACACCTCCAATTTAAAAGACTTAGAATTCAATACTTCATTGTTTTTAAATAGTGTAAGTTCAGTACTTCCCCCACCAACATCAATAAAACAAAAAGTTTTTATTTTTATATTAAAAATTGGATTATTAGTTATTAATACAGCTTCTTTTTTCCCGCTAATAATTTGAATTTTAATGTTAACTTTTTGTTCAATTAAGTCAATAATACGTTCTCCATTTGATGAACTTCTTAAAGCGGAAGTGGCATAGGCCAGATATTTTTCTACATTGTGAACTTTCATCAATAGTTTAAAAGATATCATAGAGTCTAATAACCTAGAAATATTTTTTTTAGAAATTTCCCCATTTTTAAAAGCATCCTCTCCTAATCTAATAGGCACTCTTACAAGTGAATTTTTAGTAGTAAACAATTCTGAATTATGGATATAAATATTAGAAATCAAAAGTCTAATGGCATTAGAACCAATATCTATAGTTGCATATTTTTTTACTTTACTAAATTCCTTCAATTTTATTTAAATAATAATTATAAATATTTTTTTGGGATCTATATTCATTTTTATTTGAGACTCTAGATTTATCATCAAAATTAATATTTACCATTCTTGCTTTAATATTATCGCTCCAATAGATGTTAAATATATCTAAAATTTCATTTTTCAAATCATCTTGTAGAATAGGACAAGTTACTTCAACTCTATTATCTAAGTTTCTTGTCATCCAATCTGCAGATGAAATAAAAGTTTTATTATTACCGTCATTATTAAAAATCATAAATCTTGTATGTTCTAAAAATCTATCTACGATACTAATAACTTCAATATTATCACTCATATTTTTTTTACCAGGAATAAGACAACATATACCTCTAACTATCATTTCAATTTTTACTCCCGCCCTACTTGCATCATATAAAGAACGAATTAAACTATAACTTGTGATGTTGTTTATTTTAATTTTTATCCATGCATTCTTACCTCTCTTTGCATTATTTATTTCGTTATTAATAAGTTTTTTAATCTTAGATTCAGTATTTATTGGAGATACAAATAGATTTTTAAAAATATACCTTTTATAATTTGCATTAAAAAAATTAAAAACATTAGAAACTTCATCTAATATTTTACCATTAGATGTAAATAAAGTCAAATCTGTGTAAATTTTTGCTGTAGATTCATTAAAATTACCAGTACTAATAAAACCATATTTTTTCAAATTACCGTTTTCTAATCTTTCAATAAGACAAATTTTACTGTGAACTTTTAAATTAGGAGAACCAAAAATTAATTTTATTCCCTGCGATTGCATTTCTTTAGCATATCGAATATTCGCTGATTCATCAAATCTTGCCTGAAGCTCAATTTGAACAATAACTTTTTTACCATTTCTAGCTGCATTTATTAGTGCACTTGCAATTTTAGATAATTTAGATAACCTGTAAATTGTAATTGAAATTTTCTTAACCTTGGGATCTATAGAAGATTTCATTAAAAAACTAATTATATAAGAAAATTTATGATAAGGAGTATGTATCATAAAATCCTTTTCTTTTAACTTATCAAAAGTGTTATCACTATGACTAAAACCTTTTACATTTAAAGGGTGCATAGGCTTGTAGACTAAATCAGTATGAAGATTGGGGAAATCCATGTAATCCCTACGATTATGGTATTTACCTCCTGGAATAATGCTGTCAGTTTCATTATTAATTCCCATTTGCATAAGCAAAAAATTTAAAGTATCTAATCTAATTTCACTGTCATAAACAAAACGAACAGGTTCAGCACTTGATCTTTCTTTAACACTTTGGGCAATTTTATCTAAAAAACTTTTTGAAATGTCATCATCAAAATCTAATTCAGCATCTCTACTTATTTTGACCATATTAGCTTCAATAGACTTGGGATTAAAAATTTTAAAAATATCTTTTAAATGATATCTAATGATATCATCAATCAATATAATATTTTGACCAATGTTATCTGATGGTAATTTAACAAATCTGTCAAGGTTCTTAGGGAATCTAATTATAGCATACTGGACTTCATCATTCTCTAATTCTATCCTAATTAATAAAAAAGATAAATTTTCTTTAAACTTTGGAAATTTTTTATTTTTATTTAAGATAATAATATCTATAGCAGGACTAATTATTTCAAAAAAATAATTACTTATAAATTGTCTATGAATAGGTTTAACTTTTGACTCATTTACAAAATAAATTTTATCTTTTTCTAAAAGTTTTATAATATTATTTAAAATCGAGAAACTTTTTTGCTGAAGATCAGTTGCTATAGCTGAAATGTCATATAACAATTGCTTTGCTGTTCTATCTTTAAAAATTTTTTTTCCACTATTAGCACTAACTGCAATACGCTTTACTGTAGCATACCTAACTCTGTAAAACTCATCTAAATTATTTGAGAAAATACCTAAAAATCTAATTCTTTCAATTAAAGGAACCTTAGAATCATTTGCTTCCTCCAAAACTCTTTCATTGAATTGAAGCCAACTGATTTCTCTATTTATAAATAAATTCTTTGAAGTGATGATCATTTAAAGTTTTTAGGAAAATAATAACTAGATTTCCCAGAATTAATATTACTCCACAAAGATACATCAAATTCAAAAATTAAAATTCCACAAGTTGGAACACACTTTCCTTTAATATTTGAAAATTTAGAAAACAAATTATTACATGAATTATTATGTGTAAAAATCATAACTGATTCAAAATTATTATTTAGATTCTTAATAAACATTTCTACATTATTACCCTCAAAATCGTAAAGTTTAGAATCTATATTATAATTATTAAGATTAAAGGGCTTGATATTTTTTAAAAATACTTCTGCAGTCTGTTTTGTTCTAAGTGCTGGACTTGAAAATATAATATCAATTTTTATATTTAAATTATTAAAAACACCTGACATAAACAGAGCGTCATTATAACCACTATTTGAAAGCGGACGCTTCAAGTCGGTTACATTATGTTCCCATGAAGATTTTGCATGTCTAACTAAAACAATTCTTTTCAAGGTGACAACCTATTAAATTTCCAAACTTTTGATTCACTAAAAAAAATAATTCTGTCGTGTAAACGATTATCTCTACCTTGCCAAAATTCAATAGAACTAGGAACAACATTATACCCTCCCCAGTTCTTAGGCTTGGTCATATTTTTATTATTAATATTAAAGTTTTTTAATTTATCATCAATGTATTTTCTTGAGGAAATAACCTCGCTTTGATCTGAAATGATAGCTCCAACTCTGCTGCTTTCTGGTCTAGAATTAAAATATTCATTAGAATCCTTTTCACTAATTTTATTTGCAATTCCCTGAATAATAACTTGTCTTTCCATTGAAGGCCAATAAAATGACAAACATACATTTGGATTATTTGTAATGTTTTTACCTTTTCGGCTATCATAATTGGTAAAAAAAACAAAACCTAATTCTGAAAATTTTTTTAATAAAACAATTCTTGTAATGGGAGAAGAACTAGAACTTACAGTAGATAATGACATTGCATTAGGTTCTCTTTCAGAACCATATTTTTCAATTTCATTAAACCATTTAGTAAATAAAATCAATAGGATTTTCCGGCAAGTCATTTTCATTTAACTCACCCTTAAGATACTTATCTCTATATTGACTCAAATCTTTTGACATATTCTAAATTAACACTTATTATTAAATTACAAAACTCTTGTTATCAATTGCTAATTCACAATTTTCAAAAACGGTTTTAGCTTCATCTAAAAACAAGTTCAAATTATTATATCTTGATGAAAAATGCCCTAAAAGAAGTTTTTTAACATTAGCATTCTTTGCAATAGTAGCAGCTTGTAAAGCAGTTGAATGAAATGTTTTTTTAGCTAATTCTTTATGGTTTTCTAAAAATGTAGACTCATGGTACAATAAATCACAACCTTCAATTTGTTCTATAAAATCTTTGCAAAACAAAGTATCACTACAATACGCATATTTTATTTCTGGAATTTTAGGTTCTACTAGTTCTGAGTTATTAATTATTTGACCATTGTCTGTAACTCCGTCTTTACCTAGTTTAATCCCAGAAAATTGGGTTTTATCTATATTGTATTCTTGAACTTTTTTTATAATTAATTTTTGACTGTTAGAAGTTTTAGTAAACAGAAATCCGTTTGTATATATTCTATGTTTTAAAGGAATTGTAGAAACTATAATATTTTCATTGTTCAATAACACACAAGGTTCCGAATTATCTAACTCAATAAAAATAAGATTAAAGTTAGTCCAAGATTGTCCTATTTTCAATAAAAGAGTAATAGCTTTTTTTAATCCAATAGGTCCATAAATATTTAACGGCTTTTTCCTTCCTAATAAGTTTAACGAAGAAATTAGACCTGGAAGTCCAAAAAAATGATCACCATGTAAATGAGAGATAAAAACATGTTCAATGGTATTAAACTTTATTTTATTTTTTCTTAATTGAATTTGTGTTCCTTCCCCACAATCAATTAAGTAAGAAGCTGCATTAACCTGTAGTATTTGAGAAGAAGTGAAGCCAATAGATGATGGAGAAGCTGCACAACTACCTAATATTGTTAATTTCATCATATTTCTAAATCTCTCTCTATTTCTTCAATTTCAATTATATCACTGGCTTCCTGTAAGGTTGGAACTATATCAATGTTTAAATTATAGTAATCTGATTTAAAATCTGATTTAACAATCACAAAAGATCTTTTATGAATTTTAGATTCAATAAATAATTTATTTAAATCTTCTAAAAATTCATCAAAGTTTATTTCATTTAACTCTATGATAATATTTTTTAATTTAATCTCTTTTTTAATTTCAGCTATAGAACTAAAAAAATTATTTTTATCATTTATATTAAAAAATAATGTATTAATTGATTTGAATGAATTCATGCTATTTGAGCTTTGCAGCTAGAAGATACATTATGGCCATTCTTACAGCAACACCATTTTCAACTTGATCTAAAATTATAGCTTGATTAGAGTCTGCAACTTCACTTGTAATTTCTACTCCTCTATTTATTGGGCCAGGATGCATTACTATTACTTCCTTATTAATAGAATTCAATAATGACATTGTTAGACCATATTGCTGAACATACTCTCTTACAGAGGGAAAATATGAGTTAGACATTCTTTCATTTTGAATCCTTAACATATTTACTGCATCAGAATTTTTAAGGCTTTTCTAAAATCAGTTTCAACACTAACATTTAGCGACTCGATACTTTTTGGAATTAGAGATTTTGGTCCACAAACAGTAACATTAGCTCCAAGTTTTTGATAAGTAAATATATTCGATAATGCAACTCTAGAGTGCATAATGTCTCCAACTATAAGAATGTTTCTATTTTTTAAATCACCAATTTTTTCAATCAATGAATAAGCATCAAGTAATGCTTGAGTGGGATGTTCATGAGTACCATCACCAGCATTTATTATACAAGAGTCAACATTCTTTGAAAGAAAAACACTTGCACCTGGGTTAGGGTGTCGCATAACAATCATATCAACTTTCATTGAAAGAATATTATTGACTGTATCAATTAATGTTTCCCCTTTTGAAATTGAAGAACCTGAAGATGAAAAATTTACTACATCAGCAGATAATCTCTTTTGAGCTAATTCAAAAGAAAGTTTAGTTCTAGTACTGTTTTCAAAAAACAAGTTAGCGATTGTTACATCTCTTAAAGAAGGTACTTTTTTTATTTTTCTATTTATAATTTCTTTAAAATTATCTGAGGTTTGAAAATTAAATTTAAATCACTTTTATTCAAATACTTAATTCCCAATAAGTTATCTACGCTTAAATTACTCATTTTTTATTTTTATATAAATAAACAGAATCCTCTCCATCATTTTCATCCCAGTTTACAATTACTTTTTCATTAAGTCTAGAATCAACTTGAGTTCCACAATAATCTGGTTGAATTGGTAATTCTCTTGAAAACCTTCTGTCAATTAAAGTTAATAATTGAATTTCTTTAGGTCTTCCAAATGACTGAATAGCATTTAAAGCCGCTCTAATGCTTCTTCCAGTAAATAAAACATCGTCAACTAATACAACTGTCTTGTTTTCAATTATAAAGTCAATTTCAGTTACACTGGCTTTAAGCACTTTTTCAGATCTTCTAAAATCATCTCTAAAAAAAGTTATATCTAAAAAACCAAGTTTTAAATTATTATTTTTTTCGTGCTTATTAATAAGGTTTGAAATTCTTTTGGCCAGTAGACCTCCCCTTGGCTGAATTGCAATTAATACAGTCTCGTTAAATAAATTATGATCTTCAATTAACTGAAAAGACAACCTATTAAGTATGGTTGATATTTCATTAGCGTTGAGTATTTTTTTTGGCTTCATAACGCTTAAATTCTTACCAAAATTAGTGTTTTTTTTTTATTAAGTATTTATCATGTTAAAAAATGATAAGTTTCTTAAATTAAATCATATTAATTTTTTCAGCAATTTTTTTATAGGTACCATCATTTAATTTGGATCTAATTTTAGAAAATGCAGAAAGTGTTTCATTTACATCATCAATATTATGAGAAGTTGTTGGTATCAATCTCAATAAGATAAAACCTTTTGGAATAACTGGATAAACTACAATAGAACAAAAAATGAAATATTTTTCTCTTAATTCTTTTACCATAACAAAAGCTTCGTGAATATCACCTTTTAAAAATACTGGAGTTACGCAACTTTGAGTTTTTCCTAAATCAAAATCCTGATCCCTTAATCCACTTTGAAGTGCTTTTACATTATCCCATAACTTAGTCCTTAACTCTGGTCTAGTTTTTAACATTTCAAGTCTTTTAAGGACTCCTGCTACAAGTTGCATTTGTAAAGATTTTGCAAATACTTGAGACCTCATATTATACTTCAAATAATCAATGATCATTTTGTCTGCTGCAATAAATGCACCAGTACTTGCCATAGATTTTGCGAAAGTTGCAAAATAGACATCTATCTGATCTTGAACTCCTTGCTCCTCACCAGCTCCAGCTCCAGTTTCTCCTAAAGTTCCAAAACCATGTGCATCATCGACTAATAATCTAAATTTATATTTACTTTTTAGTTCTGTAATCTCTTTGATCTTTCCTTGTTCACCTCTCATTCCAAAAACACCCTCAGAAATAACTAAAATACCTCCACCTGTTTTTTCTGCAATTTTAGTTGCTCTTTCTAAATTAATTACCAGACTATCAATATCATTATGTTGAAAAGTGAATCTTTTTCCGATGTGAAGTCTAACTCCATCAACTATACAAGCGTGACAGTCCATGTCATATACAATTACATCGTTTTTAGAAACTAAGGAATCTACTGTAGATAAAATCCCTTGATATCCAAAGTTTAAAACGTATGCCTTTTCTTTATTAACGAAATCCGCTAATTCAATTTCTAATTTTTCATGTAAATGAGTGTGCCCAGACATAAGTCTAGCTCCCATTGGATAAGCTGATCCATATTGTTTTGCAGCTTCAGCATCAAACTCTCTAATTTCAGGATGGTTAGCAAGTCCTAGATAATCATTAACACTCCACGTGATAACTTTCTTGCCATTAAAACTCATTCTGTTACTAATTGGACCTTCTAGTTTTGGAAAAGCAAAGTATCCTTCTGCTACTTTTGCATATTGACCTAATGGACCTTTGTTTGAAATTATTTTGTCAAATAAATCGTTCATTTATATTAGTAAAGTATTTCACAAAAATAGTATTTATTTTATGTATTCAATGGGTTTTTCTAACTGAGTTTTTTCAGAATCAAAGAATCCTTGATCAGACATCCATTTGTCATTATAAATTTTACTCATGTATCTAGAACCATGATCACAAAAAATCATTACTACAATACTTTCTTTATTAAAAATATTGTTTTTAGAAAGTTGTTTTACTGCCTGCATAGCAGCTCCAGATGTATATCCAACAAACATACCTTCTTTAAAGGCTATTTCTCTGGAAGAATGAGCGCTTTGTTCATCATTAACTTTTTCAAAAAAATCTATTACATCAAAATCAGTTGCAGTTGGAATTAAATTTTTACCAAGACCTTCGATTCTGTAAGGATAAATTTCATCTTCATCAAATTCTTTAGTTTCATGGTATTTTTTTAAAACTGAGCCATATGCATCAACTCCAATTATTTTAATATTTGGATTTTTAGATTTTAAATACTGACCAATTCCTGAAATTGTTCCTCCAGTTCCACTACTTGCCACTAAATGAGTTATTTTCCCGTTTGTTTGTTCCCAAATTTCAGGACCTGTAGAATTAAAATGAGCTTCTGTATTTAATTTATTAAAGTACTGATTGACATAAAAAGAACCTTTTATTTCTTCATGTAATCTTTTCGCCACTTGATAATAAGATCTATTGTCATCAGCACTAACATGAGCTGGACAAACATAAACTTTTGCACCCATAGATTTTAACATATCTATTTTATCTGATGATGATTTTGAAGATACTGCCAATATACAATTGTACCCTTTAATCATACTAACCATTGATAAACTAAAGCCAGTATTTCCAGATGTAGTTTCTATAATTGTTGAACCCGGTTTTAGCAAACCCTTTTTTTCAGCTGTCTCTATTATGTGAAGAGCTATCCTGTCTTTATTTGAATGACCTGGATTAAATGCCTCTACTTTTGCGTAAAAATCTCCTGGAATATCTTCAACAATTTTATTTAGTTTCACTAAAGGTGTATTGCCTATTAACTCCAATATGTTATTAAAAGCTTTAACTTTTTTACTCATAAACTAGTTTTGAACGCATTTAAGTCGACAAAATAATTAAAAAATGTGTTTAGAACCAAATAATACTAATTATATATATTTTCAAGATCTAAAAGAAAAGCATATTCCTTAGCCAAATCTTTGATAGCTTCAAATCTTCCTGATGAACCTCCATGACCAGTTTCCATGTTAGTATTTAAAAATAAATAATTTTGATCTTGCTTGTAATCTCTAAGTTTTGCTACCCATTTAGCCGGTTCCCAATATTGAACTTGTGAATCATGAAGTCCAGTAGTCACAAGTAAATTAGGATATTTTAATTTAGATACATTATCATAAGGAGAATAGGACATCATATATTCGTAATATTCTTTTTGGTTTGGATTTCCCCACTCATCGTATTCACTTGTAGTCAATGGGATAGTTTCATCAAGCATTGTAGTAATAACGTCAACAAAAGGCACAGCAGCTATTACTCCATTATAAAGTTCAGGCGCCATGTTTATCACTGCTCCCATAAGTAAACCACCTGCAGAGCCGCCATAAGCATAACAATGTGCAGAAGATGTATACCCCTCAGATACTAAAAACTTTGTACTATCTACAAAATCGTTAAATGAATTTTTTTTATTCAAAAGTTTACCGTTCTCATACCAATCCCTTCCTAAATATTCACTTCCTCTTACATGAGAAATTGCATATATAAAACCTCTATCTAATAAACTTAACCTGCTTATTGAAAATGATGGATCTATTGTATTTCCATAAGAACCGTACCCATAAATTAAAAGCGGGTTAGAACCATCTCTTTTAATACCCTTTTTATATATTAACGATATCGGTATTTGATTTCCATCTCTAGAGTCGGCCCAAATTCTCTCAGTAACATAATTATCTTTACTAAAGTTTTTATCTAAAACCTTATGTTGTTTTAAAACAGTTTTTTCTTTAGTAATCATATCAAATTCAACTACAGAATATGGCTCATTTAAAGAATTATAGGCATACTTTAATTTTTTTGAATTAAAATCTAAATTGGTAGTCGTATTACTACTGAACGTTTCATTATCAAAATTTAAAAAATAATTTTCTGAATCGTCCCATTTTTTAATATTTATTCTATTTAATCCATCGACTCTTTCACTAACAACTAAATGATCTTTAAAAATATCAATACCCTCAATTAATACATTTTTTCTGTGTTCAATAACATCTATCCATTTTTCACTAGATGTATCAGAGATTTTAGTTTTCATTAGCTTGTAATTATAAGCTTTATCTTTATTTGTAATTATGTAAAAATGATCGTCATAATGATTGATACTATATTCAACTCCCCTTTTTCTCTTATTAAAAAGTTTAAAACTATCATTAATATTATCGGCAGATAAAAATTGAAATTCAGATGTTAATGTACTAAATGAAGAAATAATGATAAATTTTTTAGATTTTGATTTAGATACATTAGTATAGAAAGTCTCATCTTTCTCAAAATAAACTAATTCATCATTTTTATAATCTGTGTTTAAGACATGCTTGAAAATTTTATCATTTCTTAGGGTATTAACGTCTCTATTTGTATAAAAAAGTGTAGAATTATCATTTGCCCAAGCAAAACTTCCAGAAGAATTAATTATTTTGTCACTGTAAATTTTTCCTGTTTCTAGATTTTTAAACTGAATTGAATATAGTCTCCTTGAAACCACATCCGTACTGAAAGCAACAATTTTATTATCAGGACTAATTTGAAAATTTGACAAATTAAAATAGTCGTGTTTTTTTGCCAGTTCATTACAATCAAATAAAATTTCTTCTTTATTATTTAATGAATCCTTAAATCTAGTGTAGATAGGATAGTCTAAGCCCTCTTTATATTTGGTTTTATACCAATATCCATTCAAAAAATAAGGCACTGACTCATCGTCTTCTTTAATTTTATCCTTAATTTCTTTAAATAATTTATTTTGTAAATCAAGAGTATGAGATGTCATTTTTTCATAATAATCATTCTCTCTTTCCAAGTAATCAATAACCTCAGGATTTTCCTTTTCTTTTAACCAATAATAATCATCAATTCTTATGTCATTAAATTTCTTAAACGAAACTGGTATCTTGTCAGCTAAAGGGGGAATAATTGAATTTTTCAATGGTGGTTTAATTTCGTTGTTACAAGAAATGACAAACATAGTACTTACAAATAAAAAAAATGAAGTTTTTGTCATATTTTAAAATTTCTTAAAATTTCAATATATTTTTGATGCATCTGGTCACTATAATCTTTGTGAGTAACAATTCTTAATTTATTATCTCCCATTGAGATTAACTTAACATTATTCTCTGACATTTTTTCTAAAAAAGTATTTGAATCAATATCAGAAGTTAATTGAAAAATTAAAATATTTGTTTCTACTCTTTCAACTTTCTTTATGTAAGTAAGTTTAGAAAGAATATGTTCAATTTCAATAGCTTTAAGGTGATCTTCTTTTAATCTAATGACGTTATTGTTTAAAGCATAAATTCCACAAGCAGCTAAATATCCAGCCTGTCTCATACCTCCCCCTAACACTTTCCTTACTCTAATAGCTTTATTAATAAACTCACTTGTTCCAAGTAAGACTGATCCAACTGGACAACCCAAGCCCTTACTTAAACAAATAGAAATTGAATCAAATATTTCTCCATATTGGATTGGTTTAGTATTTGTTTTAACCATTGCATTCCAAATCCTTGCACCATCTAAATGATATGATAAATTATTTTGCTTACAGGTTTTCTTTATTTTAATTAGTTCATTAATATCCCAACAAGCGCCTCCACCTTTATTGGTTGTGTTTTCCACACACACTAATGAAGTTTTGGGACTGTGGTAAAAATCAGGTGGGTTAATTGAGTTTATAACTTGTTCATTAGTAAACATTCCCCTGTGTCCGTCAATTAATTTGCAAGACACTCCGCTATTAAAACTAACACCACCGCCTTCATAATTATAAACATGTGCATATTTATCACATATTAATTGATCACCAGGTTCAGTATGAATTTTTATAGCTGTCTGATTAGCCATAGTTCCGGATGGAAAAAATAATGCCGATTCTTTTCCAAACATTTTAGCTAACATATTTTCTAATTCATTTACTGTAGGATCTTCTTTAAAAACATCATCACCTACTTTAGAGTTAATCATAAACTCCAACATTTTAGCACATGGTTTAGTAACGGTATCACTAATTAAATTTATTGTCATATTTTTTTATTAAATATTTAATGTTTTTGGAATATCAATACTCTAAATATATTAACTATTACAATTTAAATATAAAAATTTAATTAGGTTGTTTATAAGTAAATTTAAAATGTATTTTTGTTATTCATATGATAACATTTGATCAAATAAAAAAGCTCCTTGAACGAACTAAATCGTTAAGGGGGTATCTTTGACATAGATTCTAAAAATATTGAAATCTCAAATAAAGAGGAGGTTACATTTGATCCTGATTTTTGGAATGATTCTAAAAAAGCTCAAAAAATAATGAAAGAATTACAATCTTTAAAACAATGGGTTAGAGATTATAAAAAAGCTGTAACGTTATGCGAAGATCTAGAGGTTTTATACGATTACTTTAAAGATGGAGATGTTGAAGAAAAAGAATTAGAAAGTCATTTTAGAAATTGTAAAGAACATATTGAAGGAGTCGAATTCAAAAACATGCTTTCTAATGAAGGAGATGAAATGAGTGCTGTAATCCAAATTACAGCAGGAGCTGGAGGGACTGAAAGCTGTGATTGGGCTCAAATGTTAATGAGAATGTATGTGATGTGGGCAGAAAAAAATAAGTATAAAATAAAAGAATTGGACCTTCAACAAGGTGATGTTGCAGGAATAAAATCTGTTACGATTGAAATTGATGGAGATTTTGGATTTGGATGGCTTAAAGGAGAAAACGGAGTACATAGGTTAGTTAGAATATCACCTTTTGACAGTAATGCTAAAAGGCATACTTCATTTGCCTCAGTTTATGTTTATCCACTTGTAGATGATACTATTGAAATCAATATTAATCCCTCAGAAATTTCTTGGGAAACAATGAGATCAAGTGGAGCTGGTGGTCAAAATGTAAATAAAGTAGAAACAGCTGTAAGATTAAGACATGCACCCTCAGGAATTGTTATTGAGAATTCTGAAACTAGATCTCAATTAGAAAATAAAGACAAAGCAATGCGATTACTTAAATCACAACTTTACGAAATTGAATTGAAAGAAAAAATGAAAGAAAGAGAAAAAATAGAATCAAGTAAAATGAAAATTGAATGGGGATCTCAAATAAGAAATTATGTGCTTCACCCTTATAAATTAATAAAAGATGTAAGAACTGAGCATGAAACTAATAATATTGATGAAGTTTTAAATGGGGGATTAAATCCATTTTTAAAAGCTTTTTTAATGAGTAATTAATATGAAAACAATAATATTTGATTTAGGCGGAGTGTTAGTAGATTGGAATCCTGAATATGTTTATTTAAATGAATTTGACGGAAATAGAAAGAAAATGAATTGGTTTTTTGACAACATATGTACATCTGATTGGAATGAAGAACAAGATGGTGGAAAATTAATAAAAACAGCAACTAAAGAAAGAATAAAATTATTTCCAGAACATAAAAAATTAATTAAAATGTATTATGGTAGATGGGATGAAATGTTAAAAGGAGAAATTATTGAATCGGTTAATATTTTAAAAAAATTAAAATCGAAAAATTATAAATTAATCGCACTTACTAATTGGAGTTTTGAAACATTTCCAGTAGCAATTAAAAGATTTGATTTTTTAAAGTTATTTGATGGAATTGTAGTTTCAGGAAAAATAAAAATGTTAAAACCTTTTAAAGAAATTTACAACTACACTATAAACAAATACGAACTTTCTCCCTCTGAATGCGTATTTATTGATGATAGATTATCTAATGTTCAAGGAGCTATAAATTGCGGAATTAAAGGAATACATTTCCAATCTTCAATGCAATTAATAAAAGAACTTAAAAAACTTAATATTGAAATTTAATCACAATATATTATTACATAACCCCAGATGTAAAAAATCTAGAGAAGCTATTGAGTTTTTAAAATTTCACAATTTAGATTTTGAAATTTTATTATACATGAAAGATGGATTAGAAATAACTCAGATAAATGAAATCGTATTTAAATTAAATGTAAATCCAATAGATCTTGTAAGAACTCGAGAAAAAATATGGAAAGAAAATTATAAATCTGAAAAATTCTCAAATAATGAAATAATAGGTCTTTTACATAAATTTCCAAACTTAATAAAAAGACCAATTTTTATATCAAAAAACAAAGCAATAATAGCAATTCCACCTGAGAAAATAAATAAAATAATTTAATTTAAACTATCATACTTTTTGATTGTCTTAAATATGATCTTACAATGGCAAGATCTTTGATTTAATTAGATTATGAAAAAAATTTTATTATTTTTTGTCTTTATATCAACTAGCTTATTATACTCACAAAATAGCGAAGTTACAGTTACAGGAACAGTTACTGATTCAGAAACAAATACTCCATTAGAATATGCAACTATAAGTGTATTTAATGTGAATTCAGAGGAGGCAATAGACGGGGTAATTACCGACAGTAATGGTGAATTCAGTATTGAACTTACCAAGGGTAATTATGATTTTAAAGTAGAATTTATATCATTTAAAATAAAGTATTACAGAAATACAACTGTTAATAATCCGCTGAGTTTGGGAACAATCGAGCTTTCAATTGATGAAAACATATTAGACGAAATTGAAGTTATTGGGGAAAAAACTGAAATTGAAATAAAATTAGACAAAACAGTTTATAATATTGGAAAAGACTTGACTTTAAAAGGAAGTAGCGTTAGTGATGTTTTAGATAACTTACCTTCAATTGAAGTTGATATTGAGGGTAACGTATCCTTAAGAGGCAATGAAAGTGTAAGGATTTTAATAAATGGCAAACCATCAGGACTTGTTGGAATAAGCAGTAATGAAGCACTAAAACAATTTCCCTCTGAAAGTGTTGAAAAAGTTGAAGTAATCACCTCTCCATCTGCTAGATACAATGCTGAAGGAACTGCAGGGATTATTAATATTATATTAAGAAGGAGTAAATTAACTGGATTCAACGGATCTTTATCACTTAATAGTGGATATCCAGAACGATATGGAGTTTCAGCTAATTTAAATTACAGAACAAAAAAACTTAATTTTTTCAATAATATAGGTTATAATACAAGAACTAGTGAGGGAAGTTTTGTAAATGAAACAGAATACTATACAGATCAAGGAATTAACAATTTTTTAAATGAAAATGGGATTAGAGATTCAGAAAGAAACTCAAATTATTTAAATACTGGAATTGAATATTTTATTACTGACAAAACTAGTGTAGTTGGCTCATACGTATTAAGAAAAAGTGATGGTTTTACAAATAACACTAATAGTGTTAATCAAAATTTTAATGCAATATCCAAATTTTCTGAAAGATTAGAGAAAGAATCAGAAATTGATGATACTAATGAATTCTCTATTAATTTAACACATGATTTTAACAAAGAAGGACATGTTTTAACCATGGACTATCAAAAAGAAAAATCTTCAGAAAATGAAAATGGATTTATTTCAAATTCTCAATTAAAGCCAATATTAACTAAATACTTAAGTGAAAAGGTTAATACAGATGAAATTCAAGAAAGTGAACTATTTAAAATAGATTATGTATTACCAATTAAAAAAGATGGGCAATTTGAACTTGGGTTTAGAAGAAGTAATCAGCATCAAGATATTGATTACTTAGCAAAAAATGAAGACTTAAATGGTAATTTCATTAATGATCTAAATCTCAGTAACACTCTTCTCTATAACGAAAAAGTTAATGCTTTTTACACGCAGTATGGAAATAAAAAAAATAAATTTTCTTATCTGTTGGGTTTAAGATATGAAGAATCTAAAACTACTGTAAAACAGTTAGCAAACAATACTAATAATGTCAAAAATTATAATGATTTCTTTCCTACCTTAAATTTATCTTATCAAATTAAGGAAAACGAAACTATAACTTTTGGATACAATAGAAGAATTAGAAGAGCTAGATCATATTTTATTAATCCATTCCCATCCAAATCGAGTGCAACCAATATTTTTCAAGGTAATCCAAATATAGATCCTACCTATTCTAACGGAATAGATTTAGGATATTTGAAGAGATATGAAAAACTAACTTTGAATGGATCTGTTTTTTACAGAAAAGAAACCGGAGTATTTACTTTTATTAGTGAAAATACTGGAGATTTTGTTCTTGTAAATGAAATATTAGTTCCTGTTCTAAGAAGAACTCCAATTAACTTAGCAAGCAATAAACAAATTGGACTAGAGCTAAATGCAAATTTCAATCAATCTAAAAACTGGAGATTAAATGGGAGTTTAAACTTTTATGAATCAGAAACTTTAGGTGAATACATGGGGATTGTATATGACTCTAAAAATTTAACATGGTCAGGGAGACTAAGTAATAATTTAAAGTTATTTTCTAGTGTAGACTGGCAAACTAGCTTAAGGTACAGAGCTCCTCAAAAGACAGCAGTTTCTGAAAGAAAAGCTTCTATTTACAGTAATACTGCATTTAGTAAAGATCTATTAAAAGATAAAATAACATTATCATTCAAGGTTAATGATATATTTGAAACTGGAAAATGGAGAATAGAGTCATTTAATGAAAACTACAGAAGTTATAGTGAAAGTAATTGGAGGGGAGGAAGAACATTAGAGTTAAACTTAATTTATCGTTTTAATCAAAAGAAAAAAGAAAGTAGAAATTCAGGTGACTATAACGATTATAGTGAAGGCGGCTTTGGAACTTAATTTATTTTTTTACTTTATTTCTTAACTCATTTATCTTTTCTAACAAAGCCCCTCCTACCCAGTAAGGAACAATAAATGTTAGTAAAAGAATTAACAACCAAAATCCCATTGTTAAAACTGAAAGAAAGAGTATAAAACCTAAATATTGATCAAATTCAAACATATTAATATATTGATTCAACAAATATAAATTAAAGTAATGATCTTGAAAAATAAATGTTGATAAATGATCAAAAAAATATATCCAGCAATTATATTAAATTTGTATTATAATATTAATTATGGAATTTAGAATCGAAAAAGATACTATCGGAGAAGTAAAAGTGCCTAAGCACGTATTATGGGGGCCACAAACTCAGAGATCAATAAATAATTTTAAAATAGGAAAACAAGGATCTATGCCTATTGAAATAATTCATGCTTTTGCTATTTTAAAGAAAGCTGCTGCTTTTACAAATTTTGATTTAGGAGTTTTAAATAAAATAAAAAAAGAGTTAATTAGTAAAGTCTGTGATGAAATTATTAATGGAGATCATGATGATCAATTCCCTTTAGTAATTTGGCAAACTGGTTCTGGAACTCAAACCAACATGAACCTTAATGAGGTAATATCGAACAGAGCCCATCAAATTGAAGGAAAAATGATTGGTAAAGGAGAAAGAACACTGTCTCCAAATGATGATGTTAACATGTCTCAATCTTCGAATGATACGTTCCCTACAGCAATGCATATTGCTACTTATAATAAATTAATTACCCATACTATCCCAAATCTTGAAATTTTCAAAACTACTTTATTAGAAAAATCTATAGAATTTAAAAGTGTTATCAAAATCGGAAGAACTCACTTAATGGATGCAACTCCAATTACTTTAGGACAAGAATTTTCTGGATATCATTCTCAAATAGAACATGGTTTAAAATCTTTAAATCATTCGTTAAATCATTTGTCAGAGCTTGCTTTGGGTGCAACAGCAGTTGGAACCGGAATAAATTCACCAAACGGTTATGAAACTCTATCAGCTGAATATATTTCAAAATTTACTGGAATAAGTTTTATTTCTGCCAAGAATAAATTTGAATCAATTGCATCTCATGATGCTCTTGTTGAATCTCATGGAGCTTTAAAACTAATTGCTAATTCATTAAATAAAATTGCCAACGATATTAGAATGATGGCTAGCGGACCTAGATCTGGAATTGGCGAAATTATCATACCAGCTAATGAACCTGGAAGTTCGATTATGCCTGGTAAAGTAAATCCAACTCAATGTGAAGCATTGTCTATGGTATGTGCTCAAGTAATTGGAAATGATGTTACAGTTACATTAGGCGGAATGCAAGGTCATTATGAACTTAATGTATTTAAACCTGTAATTGTTTCTAATGTGATAGAATCATTAACACTAATTTCAGATAGTGTTAAAAGCTTTAACGATAACTGCTTAAAAGGAATAAAGGCTAATTCTAAAAGAATTAAAGAATTATTAAATAATTCTCTAATGCTTGTCACAGCATTAAATAGCAAAATTGGATATTACAAATCTGCTGAAATTGCAAATATTGCTCATGAAAATGGATTAAGTTTAAAAGAAGCTGCGTTAAAAACAGGTTATGTTTCTGAAAAAGAATTCGATGCTTGGGTAAAGCCTGAAGATATGATTGGCAGAAATTAATCTATGGAAATCTGCGCTTACACTACTACCTTTCGTTCATCTTTTAAAACACTAAACGAAGAATGGCTGAAAAAGTATTTTACTATAGAACCTTACGACGCTTTATTACTAGAAAACTGTGAGTCAGAAATTATTAATAAAGGTGGACACATTTTCTTTGGTATTGATAATAATGAAGTAATAGCTACATATGCGTTCTTACCAACTACTAACAAATGTGTTGAACTAGGAAAAATGGCGGTGACAGAAACTCATCAAGGAAAGGGTTATGGTCAACAATTACTCAAACATGTGTTTGAAACAGCACGAATATTAGGATATACAGAAATAGTACTTTATTCGAACAGAATTCTACAAAACTCTATTCACCTATATAAAAAATATGGTTTTAAGGAAGTGTCAAACATTGACAGCCCTTACAAACGAGGGGATATTAAAATGCTTATTAAACTCTAGAGTTTTGTTCTTTGGTGTAATTAAATGAGTAAGTATAAATTAAACTCTGCCTTTAAGCGCATTAAATGCCCAGCCAACCGAAATGAAACCAATTCCAGCAACACTAAAGCCAATTGCCATATCAGTATATTTTAGAACACCTAAAAGAATTAAAGCGATTCCTAAGACTGTTAAAATAAAAGAAGCTATTCCAAATATTCCGTTTTTATTTAAAGCCATAATAATATTAAATTATTGTTAATTACAATATCTGAATAAATTGATAAAGTAAGTGTTAAAAAATAGCTAAAAGTTTAGCTTATTTTTCCTGTTAATTTTTCTTTCCAGTTAGTCCATTGATATTTCTTTGAAAAATAGAATAACAAAAGTGGATAAAATAACAAAGAATAAAACATTTGATTTACAATATCAGGTTCTCCTATATATTTAAAAACTGAACTAGTTTGAAATACCGTCCAGTCTGCTGTAACAAGTAATGCTATTAAAAGGTTATTTCCTGCATGAAACCCCAATGCAAGTTCCATTCCATCATCCATTAAAGTAATAATACCTAAAAATAATCCAGTTATTACGTAATGTATTATTATTATATTACCCATTTTTTCTATCTCAGGATTAGATAAATGTAACAATCCAAAACCTAATGAAGTTACAAATAAAGGAAACCACTTATTTTTAAAAAACACTCCAAGACCTTGCATTAAATATCCTCTGAATACGTATTCCTCTAAACTGGTTTGAACAGGAATAAATATAATAGCTATTAATGCTAAAATTAAAAAATCATTTAAATTAAACTGAAAAATATATTCCTCCGGACTTGAGTAAATAGAAAATAAAACATTAAAAACTATAAGCAAAGAAATACTTATGAAGGCTGTAAAAACTCTATTAAAATCTATTAAATTTCTGGCTGTTGTAACAGATTTAAGGGATTGATTATGAAGAAATTTTATAACAATTAAAAAACCGGCAAAACCAATAAAAAATGATAATAAAAGATAGAAAAAAGTAAGATTACTGTTTTCTAAAACTGTCATCATATTTGATGGATTAATCTTCGCAGCTGCCTCAAAACCTACCTTTTGGAAAATTGCAACAATAAAAGGAATTGCTCCTAACTGAGTAAATATGAAAATTATAAAAAGGCCTAAGGCATATCTCCAAAGATTGTTTTTTACTTTTAATGCGTTTTCTATAAACATAATTTATTTTTTTCTTTTTAATATCATCGTGGAAAGTTTACAATGAGAAATCAAATTATCATTGTCATCTGTAATTTTAATTTCCCACAACTGAGTAGTTCTACCCTTATGAATTGGAGTTGCTTTCGCATAAACAAAACCATCCCTAACACTTTTTAAATGATTTGCTGAGATAATAATCCCTCGTACCATTTGTGTATTATGGTCAACAGACATGTACGAGGCTGCACTTCCCACCGACTCTGCTAATGCAACAGTAGCTCCACCATGCAATACTCCATCTGGTTGATAAACTCTTGAATTTACTGGCATTTTTGCAATTAAAAAATCATCTCCGACATCAATAAAATCCATTTTAAGGGTTTCCATCAAAGAATTTTTATTTGCAGAATTAATTCTTTTTAAAATATCTTCTTTATTCATAGGATGTAAATATAAAAAAAAGCGTATTAGAAACTAATACGCTTTTTTTTAATTAAATACTTAAAACTATTTAACTTCTTCGAAATCAACATCTTGTACATCATCTGAATCATCTTTAGGTTTTTCAGTTGATTCTGCTTGTTGTGTATTACCAGCTCCACTTGCTTGCTGAGCCTCAGCTTGAGCCTTATAAAGTTCTTCAGAAGCATTTTTCCAAGCTTCATTTATACCTTCAAGAGCAGTTTTAATTGATTCAATATCTTTAGATTCATGTGCTTTCTTAAGAACATCAAGTGCATCTTCAATAGTTTTTTTCTTATCATCTGGAATCTTGTCTCCAAACTCCTTTAATTGACTATCCGTTTGAAAAATCATAGCATCAGCACTATTTAATGTGTCAACTTCTTCTTTTGCCTTTTTATCCGTTTCAGCATTAGCTTCAGCCTCTTTTTTCATTTTTTCAATTTCTTCTTCTGATAGTCCTGAGGAAGCTTCAATTCTGATATCTTGAGTCTTCCCAGTAGCTTTATCAGAAGCTGTAACATGAATTAGACCATTAGCATCAATATCAAAAGTCACTTCAATTTGAGGAGTCCCTCTTGGGGCAGGAGGAATTCCATCTAAATGAAATCTTCCAATTGTATTATTGTCTTTTGCCATTGGTCTCTCACCTTGTAAAACATGTATTTCTACAGATGGCTGATTATCAGCAGCAGTTGAAAAAACTTGAGATTTTTTAGATGGGATTGTAGTGTTTGCATCGATTAGTTTTGTCATAACACTACCCATTGTTTCAATTCCAAGAGATAGAGGAGTTACATCTAGAAGTAAAACGTCTTTAACATCACCTGACAATACTCCACCTTGAATTGCAGCACCAATAGCTACAACCTCATCAGGATTTACTCCTTTTGATGGCTTTTTACCAAAAAACTTTTCAACTTTCTCTTGAATTATAGGAATTCTAGTTGAACCTCCTACTAAAATAACTTCATCGATTTCATTTATACTTAAACCTGCATCATCAATTGCCTTTTTAACTGGCTCCATAGATCTTTTTACTAAATCACTTGTTAGTTGCTCAAATTTAGATCTAGTAAGAGATACAACAAGGTGTTTAGGTCCAGATGCAGTTGCGGTTATGTAAGGAAGGTTAATTTCTGTTTGTGTAGAAGAAGATAATTCTATTTTTGCTTTTTCTGCAGCTTCCTTTAATCTTTGAAGTGCCATTGGATCTTTTCTCAAATCAATATCCTCTTTCTTTTTAAAATCTTCAGCTAAAAAACTAATAATTTCTTCATCAAAATCATCACCACCAAGCCTTGTATCACCATTTGTTGAAAGAACCTCAAAAACACCATCTCCAAGCTCAAGAATTGAGATATCAAAAGTTCCTCCACCTAAATCATAAACAGCGATTTTTTGATCTTTTCCAGATTTATCTAAGCCATAAGCTAAGGCGGCGGCAGTAGGTTCGTTTATTATTCTTTGAACTTTTAATCCTGAAATCTCACCAGCTTCCTTAGTAGCTTGTCTTTGTGCATCGTTAAAATATGCAGGAACTGTAACAACAGCTTCAGTAACTGTGCTTCCAAGATAATCTTCTGCTGTTTTCTTCATTTTTTGAAGTATCATAGCGGATAATTCTTGAGGTGTATAAAGTCTACCATCAATATCTACTCTTGCAGTATCGTTATCACCTTTAACTACTTTGTAAGCAGATCTGTCAGCATCTTTTTTAGATTCACTAAACTTATTACCCATAAATCTTTTAACAGAAGCAATAGTTTTTGTAGGGTTAGTAACAGCTTGTCTTTTAGCAGGATCTCCTACTTTAATTTCGCCGCCTTCTACAAAAGCAATCACAGAAGGTGTAGTTCTTTTACCCTCAGCATTAGGAATTACTACAGGTTCATTACCCTCCATTACTGAAACACAAGAATTTGTTGTTCCTAAATCAATACCAATTATTTTACTCATTATAAATTTTTTTAATTATCAATTATATTTCAATCATTATGCCATATTAATATACATGACACTGTGTCAGTTGTTATTTTTAAAATAAATTTACATTTGTAAAAAAATTATATCATGTCTAAAAAAGAATATAAAAGGGTAACGACTCACTCGCTTAGAGAAATGAAAACTAGAAATGAAAAAATTTCCATGCTAACTGGATATGATTATTCAATGGCAAAAATTATTGATAACTCTGGAATTGATATAATTTTAGTTGGTGATTCTGCTTCAAATGTTATGGCTGGACACGAAACTACATTACCAATAACTTTAGATCAAATAATTTATCATGCATCATCAGTTGTAAGAGGAGTAAAAAGAGCATTAGTTGTTGTTGATTTACCTTTTGGAAGTTACCAATCAAATTCAGGTGAAGCATTGAGATCAGCTATAAGAATAATGAAAGAATCCGGAGCTCATGCTGTAAAAATGGAAGGTGGTGTTGAGATTAAAGAATCAATAGTGAGAATTTTAAATGCTGGTATTCCAGTAATGGGACATCTTGGATTGACCCCTCAATCTATTTATAAATTTGGTACTTATTCTGTAAGGGCAAAAGAAGAAGAAGAAGCAAAAAGATTAATTGAAGATTCAAAACTGTTGGACGAATTGGGTTGTTTTGGAATTGTATTGGAAAAAATACCTGCAAAAATTTCAAAAATAGTTACTTCATCAGTTTCATGTCCAGTGATTGGAATAGGAGCTGGATCTAATGTAGATGGTCAAGTATTAGTTACTCATGATTTAGTAGGGTTAACAACAGAATTTAATCCTAGATTTCTAAGAAGATATGTTGATTTGAATGAAATAATGACAGGAGCAATTAAAAATTATATTAAAGATGTTAAAAATTTAGATTTTCCAAGCCAAGATGAGCAATATTAATTTGTTTGAAAAAAATATTTTATTTGAAGACAATCATTTAATTATTATAAATAAAAAACCCGGTGAATTAACTCAAGGTGATAAAACTAATGATAAAACTTTAGGAGATAAAGTTAAAGATTATATTAAAAAAAAACATAATAAACCCGGCAATGTTTACCTTGGAATTGCACATAGATTAGACAGACCTACTAGTGGAATTATTATTTTTACAAAAACATCTAAATCACTTACTAGATTAAACAAGATGTTTAAAGAAAATAACATCAAAAAGACATATTGGGCTGTAGTTAATAAAATTGACGAGGCAAAAGAAATAAAACTAGAAGATTTTCTTTTAAAAAATAACAGACAAAACAAATCTTATGTGAAAGATGAAAAAAATAAAAATGCAAAAAAATCAGTTTTATATTATAAGCAAATTCATACTTTAAACAATTATTCTTTACTTGAAATTAAATTAGAAACAGGTAGACATCACCAAATAAGAACTCAACTTTCTAATAAAGGGATGGCTATAAAAGGTGACTTAAAATATGGCTTTCCTAGATCAAATAAAGACGGCAGTATTCACCTTCACTCAAGAAAAATTGAATTACTACATCCTGTTACTAAAAAGATAATTAAAATAACTGCAAATCCACCCAAAAACATCATTTGGGATTTATGTATTAATTAGTAACAATATTACTAAAGTTATTTACTCAATTTTATTACTTTTACATCAATACACAGTCGAGAAAAACATTAATAAATAAATGGCAAAAGAATTTGTTAAAATATTTGATACTACATTAAGAGATGGCGAACAAGTTCCAGGATGTAAATTAAATACTTCTCAAAAACTAGTTATAGCCAAAAGACTAGATGATTTTAGGAGTTGATGTTATTGAAGCAGGATTTCCGGTTTCTAGCCCTGGGGATTTTAAATCTGTTGTAGAAATTTCAAAAATTGTACAAAACGCTACAGTATGTGGACTTACTAGAGCTGTTAAAAACGATATTAAAGTTGCAGCAGAATGCTTTAAAAATGCTAAAATCCCTAGAATTCACACTGGAATTGGTACGTCTGATTCACATATTAAATATAAATTTAAATCAACCAGAGAAAAAATTATGGAGAATGGATTCAAGCAGTTAAGTATGCTAAAACATTTGTGGAAGATGTAGAGTTTTATGCTGAAGATGCTGGAAGAACTGACAATGAATTTTTAGCTAAAGTTTGTGAAAAAATGATTGAAGCAGGAGCTACTGTTCTAAATATTCCAGATACAACTGGATATTGTTTACCTGAAGAATATGGTGAAAAAATCAAATATTTAATAGAAAATGTAAAAAACATTCACAAAGCTATCATTTCATGTCATTGTCATAACGATTTAGGTTTAGCAACTGCAAATTCAATTGCTGGAGTCATTAATGGAGCTAGACAAATTGAATGTACAATAAATGGAATTGGTGAAAGAGCTGGAAACACTTCACTTGAAGAAGTAGTAATGATTATGAGACAACATCCTAAATTAAATTTGATACTAATATAAATTCAAAACTTTTATACGATACAAGTCAAATTAGTTTCTGAAAGTATGGCAATGCCTGTTCAACCTAACAAAGCAATTGTTGGTGCAAATGCTTTTGCTCATAGTTCAGGAATTCACCAAGATGGTGTCATAAAAAATAGAGAAACTTATGAAATTATTAATCCCTTTGATGTTGGTGTTAATGAATCTGCAATAGTTCTTACTGCTAGAAGTGGAAGAGCTGCATTAGCTTACAGAGCAAAAAATATTGGTTTTGAATTAACAAAAATGAATTAGATATTGTATATCCTGAATTTTTAAAATTCGCTGACATTAGAAAAGAAGTTACAGATGAAGATATTCCAATATTATTAAAAAATCTAATATAAACATAATTACTTATAAAATATGAATAAAACATTATTTGATAAAGTTTGGGATTCTCATGTAGTTCATAAAATTAATAATGGTCCTGATGTTTTATTTATTGATAGACACATGGTTCATGAAGTTACAAGTCCAGTTGCTTTTTTAGGTTTAAAAAACAGAAATGTAAATGTTTTATTTCCTGAAAAAACTTTTGCAACAGCAGATCATAATACTCCAACAATAAATCAACACTTACCTGTTAAAGATCCTTTATCAGCTAATCAATTAAAAGCTTTAGAAGAAAATTCTGAATTACATGGAATATCTTATTGGGGATTAGGACATGAAAAAAATGGAATTGTTCATGTTGTTGGGCCTGAATATGGAATAACTCAACCTGGTGCAACAATTGTTTGTGGAGATTCTCATACTTCAACTCATGGAGCCTTTGGAGCCATAGCATTTGGAATTGGAACTTCTGAAGTTGAAATGGTTTTATCTACTCAATGTATAATGCAGCCAAAGGCTAAAAAAATGAGAATTACTATTGATGGTAAACTTAAGTAAAGGAGTTACACCAAAAGATGTTGCTCTTTTTATAATTTCTAAACTTACTACTTCTGGTGCAACTGGATATTTTGTTGAATATGCTGGAAATGTTTTTAAGAAATGAGTATGGAAGGAAGAATGACAGTTTGTAATTTAAGTATTGAAATGGGTGCTAGAGGAGGAATGATTGCTCCTGATGAAAAAACTTTTGAATATATTAAAAGATAGAGAATTTACTCCAAAAGGGAAAATTGGGATAAAGCAATGAAATATTGGTCAACTCTAAAAAGTGATGAAGATGCTTTTTTGATAAAGAATTATTTTTGATGGAAATAAATTCAACCAATGATAACATATGGGACTAACCCTGGGATGGGTATGAGTATTTCAAATGGAATTCCAAATGCTAAAAGTCAAGAAGGAGGAGTAAAAACTTATCTTAAATCTTTAGAGTACATGAACTACAATGAGGGAGAAAGTATGTTAGGTAAAAAAATTGATTTTGTATTTTTAGGAAGTTGTACAAATGGAAGAATTGAAGATTTTAGAGCATTTACAGAAATAGTAAAAGGAAAAAAGAAAGCTCCAAATGTGACAGCATGGCTAGTTCCTGGATCTCATAAAGTTGAAAAAGCCATAAAGGAAGAAGGATTATTAACAATTTTAAATGAAGCTGGATTTGAATTAAGAGAACCAGGATGTTCAGCATGTTTGGCTATGAATGATGATAAAATTCCACCTGGTAAATATGCAGTAAGCACATCAAATAGAAATTTTGAAGGTAGACAAGGTCCTGGATCAAGAACTTTACTTGCAAGCCCGTTAGTTGCTGCTGCTGCTGCTATTACTGGAAAGATAACTGACCCTAGAACATTATTTAATTTAATTATGGCATACGATAAATTTACAATACTTAGAAAGTACTGCTGTTCCTCTTACCAATTGAAAATATTGATACTGATCAAATTATTCCTGCTAGATTTTTAAAAGCAACTGAAAGAATTGGTTTTGGAGATAATTTATTTAGAGATTGGCGTTATGACTCTGATAATATCCCAAAAAAAGATTTTGTATTAAATAACTCAACATTTAATGGTAAAATATTAGTTGGAGGTAAAAACTTTGGATCTGGATCATCAAGAGAACATGCAGCATGGGCTATTTATGATTATGGTTTTAGATGTGTTGTCTCAAGTTTTTTTGCAGATATTTTTAGAAATAATTGTTTAAATATTGGAGTTCTTACCAGTTCAAGTTTCTCCAGAATTTTTAGAAGAAATTTTTAATAATATTTATGAAAACCCTAAAACTAAATTAAATATAGATTTAATGAACAAATTATTACAATACTAGAACTAGATATTTCAGAATCTTTTGAAATAAATGAATATAAAAAAGAAAATATGCTAAATGGATATGATGATATTGATTATTTAATGAATATAAAAGATTCAATTAAAAATTTGCTAAAAAAACTCCCTTTTAAATTAATTTTTAAAAAAATGAAGAAAAGACAGTTGAAATAATGGATACTACTCTAAGAGATGGAGAACAAACTTCAGGAATGTCATTTTCAGCATCTGAAAAATTAACTATTGCTAAATTATTAATTGAGGAGTTAAAAGTTGATAGAATTGAAGTTGCATCAGCAAGAGTTTCAAAAGGAGAATTTGAATGCAGTTAAAAATATTACAAATTGGGCAAAGAAAAAAAGTTATTTAAATAAAATTGAAATATTAACATTTCTTAGATAATGGTATTTCTTTGAATGGTTATTGAAAACTGGTGCTAAAGTTCAAAATCTTACTAACTAAAGGATCTTTAAATCATTTAACGCATCAAATAAAAAAAACTCCAAAAGAACATTTTAATGAGATTTAAATCAGTTAATTAGGCAGAAATAAAGGAATTAGCACTAATGTTTATTTAGAAGATTGGAGTAATGGTATGAAAAATTCTAAAGATTATGTATTTGAATATTTAGATTTCTTAACGAACAACCTATAGAAAGAATTTTACTTACCTGATACATTAGGAATATTAAGTCCAATGAAACATTTAATTACATTTCTGAAATCAAAAAAATATCCTAAAACACATTTTGATTTTCATGCACATAACGATTATGATTTAAGTGTTTCTAATGTAATAGAAAGTTTAAAAGCTGGATGTCAAGGATTACACTTAACTGTAAATGGCATGGGAGAAAGAGCTGGAAATGCACCAATGGCTAGTGTAGCTGCAGTCATAAGAGATTTTTTACCAGAATATTGAAATTAATTTAAAAGAAAAATCTTTGTATAAAGTTAGTAAACTAGTTTCAACATTTACAGGATTTAGAATACCAGCTAATAAACCGATTGTTGGAGAAAATGTTTTTACACAAACAGCAGGAATTCATGCAGATGGAGATAGTAAAAAAAATCTTTATTTCAATGACTTACTTCCTGAAAGATTTGGAAGAAAAAGAAAATATGCATTAGGAAAAACATCAGGAAAAGCAAATATTAAAAATAATTTACAAGAACTTAGGACTTACTTTAAATGATGAAGATTTAAAAAAGGTTACAAAAGAATAATTGAACTTAGGGGATAAAAAAGAAAAAGTTACAGTTGAAGATCTACCTTATATAATTTCAGACGTAATAAATAGTGCAGATTTAAAAATAAAATAATAATTGAATCTTACCTACTTAACCATAAAAAAGGTGAAACCCTTCGGCTGAAGTAGAAATAGAAATAAATGGTAGAATTATTTGAAAAAGGATCAGGTGATGGTCAATTTGATGCTTTTATTAATGCAATAAAAAAAATATATTCAATAAATAAATTCATTCTTCCTGAATTAATAGATTATTCTGTAACTATTCCACCTGGAAGTAATTCTGATGCTCTGTGCGAAACATCTATTACATGGAAAAATAATAAAAAAGAATTTATAACAAGAGGATTAGACTCAGATCAGACAGTTTCTGCAATAAAGGCAACAGAAAAAATGCTAAATATTATATAAATGATGGAATTAAATATAGCTTTATTAGCTGGAGACGGAATAGGACCAGAAGTAATTGAACAGGCAGTTAAAGTTTCTAGATGCAATTGCGAAGAAATTTAATCATGATATAAATTGGATACATGCAATAACAGGAGCAGATGCAATAGATAAAGTTGGTGAACCCTACCCGAAAGAAACACATGAAATTTGTATGAAATCTGATGCAATTTTATTTGGAGCTATCGGACATCCAAGATTTGACAATGATCCAAGTGCTAAAGTTAGACCAGAACAAGGGCTTTTAAAAATGAGAAAAAAATTAGGATTATTTGCTAATGTAAGACCAACTTTTACATTTCCGTCTCTTAATTGACAAATCTCCTTTAAAAAAAGAAAGAATTGAAGGAACTAGATTTAGTTTTTTAAGAGAATTAACAGGTGGTATTTATTTTGGAGAAAGAGGAAGAAAAGATAATGGAAATACCGCATTTGACACATGTACTTATACAAGAAATGAAATAGAAAGATTAGCTAAAAAAGGTTTTGAATTAGCTATGAAAAGATCAAAAAAATTATGTTGTGTCGACAAAGCAAATGTACTAGAATCATCAAGACTATGGAGAGAAACTGTACAGTCATATGGAAAAAGATTATCCTGAAGTTAAAGTATAGTTATGAGTTTGTAGATGCTGTGGCAATGAGACTAGTTCAATGGCCTAATTCATATGATGTATTAATTACTGAAAATTTATTTGGAGATATCTTAACTGATGAAGCATCTGTTATTTCTGGTTCCATGGGATTAATGCCATCAGCATCTGTAGGATCAAAAACATCACTTTATGAACCAATTCACGGATCATATCCTCAAGCTAGCAGGGAAAAATATAGCAAATCCATTAGCTACAATTTTATCTGCTGCAATGATGTTTGAAGACGCATTTAATCTAAAAGAAGAAGCTGACTTAATTAGAAGAGTTGTAGATTCATCCCTTGAAAAATCAATTGTAACTGAAGATTTAGCAGACGGTAATAAAGCGTTATACAACAAGTGAAGTTGGGGATTGGTTAGCTAAAGAAATTATGTCATAAAAAAAAGCATCTTTTTCAAGATGCTTTTTTAGATATTATAGAAAAAAATTATTTTTTCTTTTTTCATCATCAACCATTTTCTTTTTCAAGATCAGCTAAAACATCTAAATCCCCTAAAGTAGATTTGTCTGAATCTTTAACATTAACTTTTTTCAATGACTCTTTAACATTTTTCTTTTCTTCGTCATTAAATAAGAACAGTATGAGACATTACAACTCTTTTAAAGTCTTTATTATATTCAATAACTTTAAATTCAGAAGTATCGCCTTTCTTTAACTTATTACCATCCTCTTTAACAAGATGTCTATTAGGAACAAAAGCTGTTACATCATCATTAAAAACAATAGTAGCACCTTTGTCATTTGAGTCTGAAATAGTTGCGTTATGCGAAGTTCCTTCAGCAAATGTTTTATCATAGACATCCCAAGGATTATCCATAGTTTGCTTATGACCTAAGCTTAATTTTCTAGCTTCAGAATCTAATTCTAATACAATAACATCAATTTTATCAGCTGTTGAAAATAATTCAGAAGGATGTTTAACCTTTACAGTCCATGATAAATCTGAAATATAAACTAGACCATCTATTCCTTCTTCAAGCTCAACAAAGATTCCGAAATTTGTAAAATTTCTAACAATTCCAGAATGCTTAGAACCTACAGGATATTTTGTAGTTATATCTGTCCAAGGATCTGAGGTAAGTTGTTTTATACCTAGTGACATTTTTCTTTCTTCTCTATCTAATGTTAAAACAACTGCCTCAACCTCATCCCCTACTTTAACAAAATCTTGAGCTGAACGTAAATGAGTAGACCATGACATTTCAGAAACATGAACTAAACCTTCAACACCATCAACAACTTCAACAAAAGCACCATAATCAGCTAGAACTGAAACTTTACCTTTTACTTTATCACCTTCTTTTAGTTTTGTATCTAAAGATTCCCAAGGATGAGCACTTAATTGCTTAACACCTAATTGAATTCTTGATTTATCATCATCAAAATCTAAAATAACAACATTTAGTTTTTGATCTAACTCTAATATTTCACTAGGATGATTAATTCTATTCCATGATAAATCAGTAATATGAATTAAACCATCTACACCACCTAAATCAATAAACACACCATAAGTAGTTATGTTTTTAACTAGTACCCTCAAGAACTTGACCTTTTTCTAATTGACCAATTATTTCTTTCTTTCTGTAATTCAATATCAGCTTCAATTAAGTGCTTTGTGAGAAACAACAACATTTTTGAATTCATGATTAATCTTAACAACTTTGAATTCCATATTTTTGTTAACATACTGATCATAATCTCTAATTGGTTTAACATCAATTTGTGATCCAGGAAGGAAAGCTTCTAAACCAAAAACATCAACGATCATTCCACCTTTAGTTCTACATTTTACAAAACCTGTAACAACAGTAGATTGATCGTGAGCGTCATTCACTCTATCCCAAGCTTTTATAGTTCTTGCTTTTCTATGAGAAAGATACTAATTGACCTGTTTTATCTTCTTGAACATCAACTAAAACCTCAACTTTATCACCAACTTTTAAATCAGGATTATATCTAAATTCATTTAATGAAATAACACCCTCAGATTTAGCGTTAATATCAATTATAGCTTCTCTATCTGTTAAACTAATTATGGTACCTTCAATAACACTTTCATTATAAGTATCAACAAAATTCTCTTCAACTAATTTTTCAAATTCAGATAATTTATCATCTTCAATTGTTTCAATTCCTTCTTCAAATATATTCCCAATCAAAATCTTTTAAAAATTCTTCTGGTGTTGGTTCATTTGTTGAATTTTCTTCAATATTAGTTTCAACAACTTCATTGTCTAAAGTTTCTTCAACAACTTCGTTAGCTAAAGTCTCAACACTTCAACAATTTCTTTTTCAATTTTTACTTTCTTTGTGGATTTTGCTGGAGCTTTCGACTTTACAGCTTTAGTAGTTTTTTTAACAGCTTTTTTAGGTTTACTGTCCTTTTTTTCTTCTGGCATACTGAAAATTTGTATTCTAATTTAGTTATAGATTAAAGGAATAAATTAGAAGAATTAATAATAATTAAACCCTTTTAACTATCTATACCAACCTGTTAAAAGGATTGCGAAAATAACTTCAATTTATTGATAAAACAAATAATCTATAAATTTTTTGAAATTAAAGGATTTATATATGAAAGTAACTGTATTTCTAAGTTCGTCTAAAGTTGAATTATCAGTATTAATTAAAATAGCATCATTAGCTTTTTTCAAAGGTGAATGTTTCCTGTTAGTATCTTGATTATCTCTTAGCTTTATATTATCAAAAACCTGATCGTAAGTAATATTTCTATCAACCAAAAACAACTCATCAAAACGCCTTTTAGCTCTTAGTTCAGTTGTTGCTTCAAGGAAAAATTTTAATTCAGCATTAGGAAATACAACTGTACCAATATCACGACCATCCATTATAACACCTTTATTATTTCCAAAAGATGTTGAACTCTTACCATTTGTTTTCTTAACTCATCGACAGTTGCAATTTCACTAACTAAGTTTGAAACTTCCAATGATCTAATTTTACTTTCATATGGAACTCCGTTTAAATGAACTTCGAAATTATTATTTTCTGGATTATTTCTAAAATCAATAGAAATATTAGGAATATCATTAATCAATTTAAATTTATCAAAATGAGTTTTGAAATATATTTTTTTTGAATTGCATAAAAGGTTAATGCTCTGTACATAGCCCCAGAATCAATATATATGTAATTTAATTTTTTAGCATATTCTCTTTGCTAATGTACTTTTACCTGTCGATGATGTGCCATCAATTGCTATTATAATTCTATTTGACATTTAAATATTTATAATTCTTTACATTTTGATTTGTAATGGCAATATCTAAAACTTGTTTCATGTTTGAAACATAATGAAAAGTTAATCCTTTTAAATAAATAGAATCAATTTCATCAATATTTTTTTTATTTTCCTTGCACAAAATAATTTCTTTAATTTTCGCTCTTTTAGCTGCCAAAATTTTCTCTTTAATACCTCCTACTGGCAAAACTTTTCCTCTTAAAGTAATTTCTCCTGTCATAGCTAAATTTGATTTAACTCTTTTTTGAGTTAATAAAGATACTAAAGAAGTTAACATTGTTATTCCAGCACTTGGCCCATCTTTTGGAGTTGCTCCTTCTGGTACATGAATATGAATATTATGTTTAGATAGTGTGTTCAGTATCGATAGATAAATCTTTAGCATTAGATTTAATATATTCTAGAGCTATTGTTGCAGATTCTTTCATCACTTTACCTAAATTTCCAGTAATAGATAAATTTCCTTTTCCTCTAGAAATTGCTGATTCAATAAATAAAATATCTCCACCAAATTGAGTCCAGGCTAAGCCTGTTACTACTCCAGCAACTTCATTGTTTTCATATTGATCTTTAGAAATTGATACTCCTAAAATTTTATCAATATCATTAGAAGATATTTCTGACGAATAATCTTCTTCTAAAGCTATAGACTTAGCAACATTTCTAATAATTTTTGCTATTTGTTTTTCCAACCCTCTCACACCTGACTCTCTAGTGTAACCTTCAATGATTTTTTCAGATGATAGTTTATTAATTTTTACAATATTTTTTGATAAACCATGTTCTTTAATTTGTTTTGGAATTAAGTGTTTTTTAGCAATTTGATATTTTTCATCAATAGTATAGCCTGAAACATGTACTATTTCCATTCTATCTCGAAGAGCTGGTTGAACATTAGCAATATTATTAGATGTAGCAAGAAACATAACTTTTGATAAATCAAAACCAGACTCAATAAAATTATCATAAAAAGAGGTGTTTTGCTCAGGATCTAAAACTTCTAACATTGCAGAAGATGGATCACCTTGATTTCCAACAGAGAGCTTATCGATTTCATCTAAAACAAAAACTGGGTTAGAGGTTTTAGCTTTTTTTAAACTTTGGATAATTCTTCCAGGCATTGCCCCTATGTAAGTCTTTCTATGCCCTCTAATTTCGGACTCGTCTCTAAGACCGCCTAAAGATATTCTTACATACTCTCTCCCTAATGCTTCAGCAATTGATTTACCTAAAGAAGTTTTACCAACTCCAGGTGGACCATTAAAACAAAGAATCGGAGATTTCATGTCATTTCTTAACTTTAAAACTGCTATATGTTCAATAATTCTTTTTTTGACATCTTTCAACCCATAATGATCTCTGTCTAAAATTTTAGTTGCTCTTTTTAGATCAAAATTATCTTTTGAAAATTCATTCCAAGGAAGCTCTAAATAAGTGTCTAAATAATTTCTTTGAATAGAATACTCTGCAACTTGAGGATTCATTCGTTGAAGTTTAGATAATTCTTTTTTAAAGTGATCATTAATATCTTTTGACCACTTTTTTTTAGTAGACTTGATTCTCATTTCATTAACTTCCTCATCATAAGAAACTCCACCTAATTCTTCTTGAATTGTCTTTAATTGCTGGTGTAAAAAATATTCTCTTTGTTGTTGATCTAAATCTGATCTTACTTTAGATTGAATATCGTTTTTTAATGAAAGTCTTTGTAATTCAACATTCATTTGTTTTAAACACATTAATGCTCTTTTTTTTAAATCACTTGTGTTTAATATTTTATACTTTTCCTCAACAGATAAATTCATGTTAGAACACACAAAATTTACCAAGAAGGAATCACTTTGAATATTTTTAATTGCAAAAGAAGCTTCACTTGGGATATTTGGGTTTTCTTCAATAATTTTAAGAGCAATATCAGTGATAGAATCAATAGTTGCTTTAAATTCTTTGTTGTTTTTTTCTGGTTTTAATTCAACTATTTCTTTTACACTAGCAGTAATATATGGTTCTTCAGAAATGATTTGTTCAATTGAAAACCTTTTCTTTCCTTGAATTATAACAGTAACATTACCGTCTGGCATTTTTAAAACTCTTAATATTTTAGCTACAGTTCCAGTTGAATGAATATCATTTAAAGTGGGTAACTGTACTTTTGAATCAATTTGAGAAACAACACCGATCAATTTATCCTTAGTATTGGAATCCTTAATCAATTTAATCGATTTGTCTCTGGATGCAGTAATTGGGATCACTACACCAGGGAACAAAACTGTATTTTTTAAAGGTAAAATCGGTAGTTTTTCAGGAAGTGATTCTTTTGAAATAGCTTCTTCATCATCAGATGTCATTAATGGAATTAAATCTGAATCTTCATCGAGATTTTGCAATGACATTAAGTCAAGGTTTAGTATTTTAGTTTTGGACATAATTAACAATTAGGTCAATGTGTCATGTTGAGGGTTAGTAGAATTAAAAGCTACCAGGTTAAATGGATGGTCAACAAAAAACATTTCTTTAATTCATTAATATTTCAAGTTTCATGCCATAAAGGTTTAATAGTTTTTAATATTTATTCTTTTCAAAAGCAAAGCACCTGTCAAAAAAATAAATACAAAAACTAAAATAGAAGTTCTCATACTTCCAGTTATTTGATCTACAAAAGCAAATAATGTCATTCCAAATACGATACTAATTTTTTGTGAAACATCAAAAAAGCTAAAATATGATGTCGTGTTATCAGTTTTTGGGATCATCTTTGAAAACGTGGATCTTGATAAAGCCTGAATGCCACCCATAATTAGTCCGACAAAAGCAGCAGCAATATAAAACTCTATGGGTTCAGTAATAAAATAGCCACCAATACATAGTAAAGCCCAAATCAGATTTAATAATATAAGAATCTGTATATTTCCGAATTTCTCAGATAATTTTGAAGTTATCATTGCTCCAAACATAGCAATTAATTGAATTAATAAAATACTGACTATTAATCCAATAGTTTTTTCATCTTTTGGCCAGTTGACTTCCTGTTCTCCAAAATAAGCAGCGATTAACAATACGGTTTGAAGCGCAGAACTGTAAACAAAAAATGCAATCAAATATTTTTTAATAACTATTATGTTTTTCAATTCATTCCAAACTTCTATAAGCTCCTTAAATCCATTCCAAATCACATCTTTAATAATTTTCTTTTTTTGATTTTGATCCGGCAAGTGATAAAATGTATACTGGCTAAATAACATCCACCATATACCAACAGAAATAAAAGAATATCTCATTGCTATTAACTCTGGATTTTCACCTGATATTCCGAAATAAGAGGGATATAAAACCATCGATAAATCAAAAATTAATAATAATACACTTCCGAAATAACCCAACGCATATCCTTTAGCACTAATAAAGTCCTGTTGATGTTTAAGTGCAATATCAGGAAGATAGGAGTTATAGAAAACCAAGCTAGCCCAAAAGGAAATTAAAGCAGTAAAATAAAAAAACAATCCAATGTAAATATTATTTAGATCGAACCAATAAAGTCCAATACAGGATAATGATCCAACATAACAAAATGTTTTTAAAAAAGTTTTTTTATTACCCATATAGTCTGCTATTCCAGACAAAAGTGGAGTAATAAATGATAATATTACAAATGCAAAAGCAGTTAAAAAACTAATTAAAGCAGTATTTTTAAAATTAAAACCTAAAAGTTCTATGTACAAATCATCAAAAAAAAGTGCTCCGTAATAGATCGGAAAAACAGCCGAAGAAATTACTAAAGGGTAAGCAGAATTAGCCCAGTCATATAATGCCCAAGCATTTAGCAATTTCTTATCCCCTTTTTTATATTGATTTTTTATCATTATTAGGTATCAAATGCAATATAGTTAATTGATATATGATTATATTAAAATTAATAATTATTTTCGCACTTGAAAAAGAAATGAGATTTTTAGCATTGTTTATATTACTTATTGTCAATCAGGGCTGTGAAAACATTCCAAATAGCAATAAAATTACTTATGATAAAAATAGCACGTATATATGTTCTAAATGCGGTTCGTCGTTATATAATGAAAATGAACTTTTTTACGAAAATGATTTAAGTAAAGATTTTATTAATTCCATTGAAAAAAAAGTTAAAGTTTTTGATACCCTTTATGGAAAAAACTATGATTTAGAAAGCAATAAATCAAAAAGTGAACTTTTTTGCACGAAATGTGATAGTAAATTAGGCAACCTTATTTCAGATGATAAAGGGCAAAGACATTGTATTGATAAAAATGCAATAATTTTAAAAAAATTAATTAAATGAAAAACATTAATTATACGCTTATTTTATTAGCACTTTTAGTTACAAGTATAAATTTTTCACAAAACAACGAAAAAATGATAAAAACAGATAAGGAATGGAAGAATTCACTTAGTGAAATGAGCTATCAAGTGCTTAGAAACTCATACACAGAAAGACCGTATACAGGTGAGTATAATCTTCATTTTGAAAAAGGATCCTATAATTGTAAAGGATGTAATCAAAAATTGTTCGAGAGTAATGATAAATATGAAAGTAACTGTGGTTGGCCAAGTTTTGACCAAGCAATACCAGGCAGAATAACCTACATAAAAGATTACTCTCTTAACATGAACAGAATAGAAGTTAAATGCTCAAAATGTGACGGACATTTAGGACATGTATTCAATGATGGACCTAAAGAAACAACAGGAAAAAGATATTGTATAAACTCAGCTGCATTATCTTTTAATAAATAATTAATTATGGAAAAATTTGATTTAATAGTTTTAGGAAGTGGTCCGGGTGGATATGTAACTGCAATAAGAGCTTCTCAGTTAGGTTTAAAGACTGCAATAGTTGAAAAGGAAAGTTTAGGTGGGGTTTGTTTGAACTGGGGCTGTATTCCAACAAAAGCGCTTTTAAAGTCTGCACAGGTTTTTGAATATATAAAACACTCTGAAGATTATGGGATAACAGTTGAAAAATTCGATAAAAATTTTGACGGAGTTATAAGTAGAAGTAGAAAAGTTGCTCAAACAATGAGTAAAGGAGTGAATTTTTTAATGAAAAAAAATAAAATCACCGTTTTTAATGGTTTTGGCAAACTTTCTAAAAATAAAAAAATTAACATTATTGATCAAAATGGATCTGAAACTGAAATTTCAGGTGATAAAATAATTATTGCTACAGGAGCTAGGTCTAGAGAATTACCATTTTTAAAAAAAGATGGTAAAAAAATAATTGGTTACCGAGAAGCTATGACGCTTGAAAAGCAACCAAAAGATATCGTAATAGTAGGTTCAGGAGCAATTGGAATTGAATTCGCTTATTTTTATAACTCAATGGGAACTTCTGTAACAATAGTTGAATATCTGGATAGAATTGTCCCTGTAGAGGATTCAGAAATATCAAAAGAGTTAGAGAAAAGTTTAAAGAGGAAAGGAATCAATATTTTAACTTCAACTGAAGTTGAAAAAGCAGAAATTAATAGTTCCAACTCAGTTGATGTGACATTGAAGACCTCTAAAGGTGAAAAAAGCATCATTAATACTGAAATTGTTCTAAGCGCAGTAGGAATCAAAACTAATATCGAAAATATTGGTTTAAAGGATTTAGGAATTAAAACTGAAAAAGATAAAATTTTAGTAGATGATTTTTACATGACTAATTTGAAAGACTATTATGCTATTGGTGACGTAGTTAAAGGTCAGGCACTTGCACATGTTGCCTCGGCAGAGGGAATATTGTGTGTTGAGAAAATTGCTGGACATGACGTAAATCCTTTAGATTATAATAATATTCCAGGCTGTACATATTGTAGCCCTGAAATTGCTTCAGTCGGCTATACTGAACAGCAAGCAATTGATAATGGTTATGAAATTAAAATTGGAAAATTTCCGTTTTCAGCATCTGGAAAAGCACAGACCTCTGGAAAAACTGAAGGATTTGTAAAAGTAATTTTTGACGCTAAGTATGGAGAATGGTTAGGCTGTCATATGATTGGAGAAGGTGTTACTGATATGATAGCAGAAGCTGTTGTTGGTAGAAAACTGGAAACTACAGGATATGAAATTCTAAAAACGGTTCATCCTCACCCAACAATGAGTGAAGCTGTAATGGAAGCTGTAGCTGCAGCATATGATGAAGTGATTCATTTGTAATATCACTGATTAAAGCTTTCTATCGCTAAATCATAACTTTTAAGTCCGAATCCAAGAATTATCCCTTTGACATGTGAACTCAGAAAAGACTTGTGTCTGAAATCTTCTCTTGAATAAGTATTTGAAATATGAACTTCAATAACTGGACACGAAATTGATCTGATAGCATCTCCTATTCCAACAGAGGTATGAGTATATGCAGCTGCATTTATAATAATTCCATCAAAATCAAAACCAACCTCTTGAATTTTATCAATAAGCTCACCTTCAATATTTGACTGAAAATAACATAATTCAAAATTATCAAATTTAATTTTTAGTTTTTTAAAATAATCATCAAAACTCTGATCACCATAAATGTTTTGCTCTCTTTTACCTAACAGATTTAAATTAGGACCATTAATAATTTGTATTTTCATTGAAAATTATAAAGTTTAAATATAATATTTAATTTACATTTTAAAAGAAATAATGAAGTGGGAAAAATTAATTAAAGAATTTAAAAACTATTTGATAATTGAAAGAAATTTATCAAAAAATACAATTGATAGTTATTTATTTGATCTTAAAAAATTAAAATTATTTTTAAATTCAAAAAATTCAAACATTAATCCACTTAAGATTAATGAATCATTAGCTAAAGAATTTATATATCAAATTTCAAAAAAAGTAAAGTCATCTACTCAAGCTAGAATAATTTCTGGTATTAAAAGATTTTACGATTATATAATATTAGAAGAACTAATGAACGAAAATCCATTTCAAAATATAGAAACGCCCAAAATAGGCACTACACTTCCCGTAACACTCACCACTGACGAAATAGATAAAATTATTAATAGTATAGATGATAAATCTAAAAATAAACTTAGAAATATAGCATTACTAGAAGTTCTTTACAGTTGCGGATTAAGAGTGTCTGAGTTAATAACATTAAAAATTTCTGATTTATTTTTTAAGGAATCTTTAATCAAAGTTACAGGGAAAGGAAATAAAGAAAGGTTTGTCCCGATTAGTTATGAAGCTAAAAATTATATTGATAATTATATTATTCAAAAAAGAAATTCACAAAAAATTAAAAAAGGACACGAAGATACCTTGTTTATAAATGAGAGAGGAAGTGGATTGACCAGAGTTATGATCTATTTAATTATTAATGATTTAAATAAAATAGCGGGTATTAAGAAAAAAATTGGTCCGCATACATTTAGACACTCATTTGCAACACACCTATTAGAAAATGGAGCTGATTTAATTACAATTCAAAATATGCTAGGGCATGAAAACATTATTACAACCGAAAGATACCTACATGTAAATAAAAAACATCTTGTAGAATTAATGAGTAAATTTCATCCAAGAAATAGTATGTAAGTTATTTTCTTTCTATTAATCTAAATCCTTCACCGTGAATATTTTCAATTTCAAGCCTATCATCTTTTTGCAAATATTTTCTAATTTTAGCAATGTATACATCCATACTTCTTGATGTAAAATAATTGTCATCATTCCATATTTTTATTAAAGCTAATTCACGAGGCATTAAATCATTTAGATGATTTAAAAGCAACTTTAAAAGTTCGTTTTCTTTAGGAGATAATTTAACTTCTTTATCATCATTATATTTAAGAATCCTTAATTTAGAATTGAATTTAAAATCCGCAAATTCGTAAAGAAATTTTATGTTATTATCAGAGCTTGATATTTTTTTTCGTTTGAATATTGTTTTGATTTTTAAAAGGAGAATGTCTGAATCAAAAGGTTTTGTCAAATAATCATCTGCTCCTAATTTATAACCTTTCAAAACATCATCTTTTAAAGTTTTAGCAGTTAAAAAAAACAATGGAACATCTTTATTCAAATCCCTAATTTCTTTTGCCAAAGTAAACCCGTCTTTAAATGGTAACATAACATCCAGAATACATAATCCAAAACTATTTTTTTTAAATTTTTCAAGTCCCTCTATTCCATTTTTAGCTAAAGTAACATTGTAAGAATGTAATTTTAAAAAATCATTGAGAATAGCACCGAAATTAACGTCGTCTTCAACAAGTAAAATATTTTTATCGTTATTTTTCATATAATTTAAATATTAACAGGTAATTTAATCACAAAAGTACTCCCTTCACCTTCAATACTATCAACATTAATTGTACCAAAGTGAAGATCAATTATTTTTTTCACATATGACAATCCTAATCCGTGTCCTTTTACATTATGAACATTACCTTTTGTTTCCCTATAAAATTTATCAAAGATCTTTTCTTTAACATCTTTACTCATACCCATTCCTTTATCAGAAATTTTTATAAAAATATGACCTGATTCATTGTAAGTAGAAACTTTTATTTCTGGAATGTCATTAGAATATTTAATTGAATTTTCAAGAATATTAACAACGACATTAATCAAATCTTCGTGAGAACCCATAATATTGAACTGACTAGCAACTAATTCATGAACAATTAAAGCATTTCTACTTTTTAATAATAATTTTAAATGAACAAAAGATTCTTTAATAATGTCGTGAGTATTACAATCAATTTTTTTAATTATATTTTCTTTTTTTTCTAACTGAGATATTCTTAAAACATTTTCAACTTGGTTATTCATTCTCTCATTTTCATCTTTAATCATCATTAGATATTGTGATCTCTTTTTTAAATCATTTTTAACATTTACATTTTCAATAGCATCAATTGCTAATTTAATTGTAGCAATTGGAGTCTTAAATTCGTGTGTCATATTATTTATAAAGTCGGACTTGATTTCTGAAACCTTTTTTTGTTTTAAAATTTGAAATATAGTTGATGCAAAAGTTATAATAATAGCCAAAGTAAAAAGTAATGAAAGTAAAATCAAAGTAGTTAAAGATGATCTTAAAAATATCTTTCTTTCAGGAAAAGCAATCACTAATTCAAATTCACTATCTCCATTTTCATTTACAAATAAAGGAGACTTATACTTTCTCAAACCTTCTAAATTCGTATAATTATCCGATCCAACTTTTGTAGCAAATGACCCATTAAAAACCCTATACTGAAAAGGAATATCAATATCCCTATCTCTTAATTCTCTCTGTAACAAAAGTTCTAGTTCGATATTGGTTAATCTTCTGTGAATTGGTTTTAAAGCAGCCAATTCCATAAATACTGATGCGTATTTAGCTTTATCCATTAAAGACAATCTTTCTACTCTTTGAAGCCTCTCAATTGAACTCATATTTTGCATTTCTCTGTCAAAAGCTTCATCAATAATAGTAGTTGTCTTTATACCTTTATATTCAATAATTGAAGTTGTATCTAATGATTCCTGATTAAAAAGTTTGGAAGACACGTTATAGTCTTCTTCTAAAATTCCATGAGAATATATATAAGTTTGATTGGTGTTTTCATTTCTATCAACGAATTTAAAAACAGCGCTAAGTTGTGACTCCTTCGGAGAACCTATACTATCTATTAATTTTTGATAAACCGCAAGGTAATCTCTCATTTCTCTACTTTGTATTTGCTCTGAAACAGATTTTAAAGCTTGATTGATATTTAACGAGAATTGTCTTTCTTTGTTATCAAGAGTAGTTTTTATCCAAAATCCCTGTACAAAAATAATTCCAACCAAAGCGAAAGTCATTATTGCAATAAGGGGGAAAAATATTTTTTTATTCATAATCTAATTAAACAAAAATAGAATTAAAATGATTTATCAATGATGAAACTAATTTTCGATTTTCATTTACTGAACTATTTTCAAAGACATAATCAGCTAATGGAATTTTTTTTTGATCTGGCCATTGATTATTAATTTTCAATAAAACATCATTTTTTTCAATATTATCTCTTTTAATAACTCTTTCAATTCTTTTATTAATATCAGATATAACTAAAATATTATAATCGTTTAATTTGTATGATCCTGATTCAAAAATCAGAGCCGATTCATATATGACAAAATCATTATTTAATCTACTTTTCCAATTAATAAAATCATCAAAAACTTCAGGATGAACAATGGAATTAATTTTATTCAAAGCAGATGAATCATTGAAAATCAGATTTGAAATATATTTTTTATTAAGAAATCCATTAGAATAGGCAGAAGATCCAAAAAATTCAATCAATTTTGCCTTTAAAACTTTTGAACTATTCATTAAAATTTTTGCTCTTGTATCTGAATCGTAAACAGGGATAGAATTACATTTGAATTCTTTTGAAATTGTAGATTTCCCCGAACCGATTCCGCCTGTTAAACCAATTATTTTCATAAGTATTATTACAAAATTAACTGAAGTTTTATTAAAAGAATTTAATCTTTGTTAGTAGAAGAAACTATATCAATAATTTCTTGACTCACTCCTACATTTGAAAAACCTCCATCATTATATAAATTTTGAAGAGTTACCCTTTTAGTTAAATCAGAAAAAAGAGTTACTGTATAATTTGCACAATCTAAAGCGGTAGCATTTCCTAAAGGAGACATCTTTTCAGCATAAGTGATAAAACCATCAAATCCAGTAACACCTTTTCCAGCTGTAGTTGGAGTAGGAGATTGAGAAATTGTATTAACCCTTACTTTTTTATCTTTACCAAAAAAATATCCAAAGCTTCTTGCGATAGACTCTAAATAAGCCTTATTATCTGCCATATCATTGTAATTAGGAAAAACTCTTTGAGCAGCTATGTAAGATAATGCAACAATACTTGACCATTCGTTCATAGCATCGAGTTTATATAAACTCTGCAATAGCTTGTGAAAAGAAACCGCAGAAACATCCCATCCTTTTCCAGTCCAATCATGATTCAAATCAGTGTAGTGTTTTCCTTTTCTTACATTTACAGACATACCAATTGAATGAAGAACAAAATCAATTTTTCCGTCAAAAATTTCTAAAGTTTGATTGATTAAATTTTCTAGATCTTCAATTTTAGTCGCATCAGCAGGGATAAGTTTTGAATTTGTCTTTTTAGCAAGTTGATCAACATTCCCCATTCTAAGTGCTATAGGCGCATTAGTTAAAACAAATTCACCTCCTTCTTCAAATACTCTTTCAGCTGTTTTCCATGCTATTGAATTTTCATCCAAAGCACCAAAAATTATTCCTTTCTTTCCTTTTAAAAGATTATAAGACATATAAAATATTTTGTGTAAATATAATACTAATTAAGTAACTCCTTAGCATGTGTAATAGCTGAATCAGAAATTAAATCACCTGCTAACATTTTAGCAATTTCATCAATTCTTTCTTGATTATTGAGTTGCTTAACCATTGTTGATGTAGAACTTAAACTGTTTTGTTTATAAACACTTAGTTGATGATTACCTTTTGATGCTACTTGAGGAAGGTGTGTGATTGCAATAATCTGCATTTTAGAGCTCATTTCAAGCATCATATTGGCCATCGCGTTAGACATTTCTCCTGAAACACCAGAATCAATCTCATCAAAAATCATAGTTGGAAGATTTAAATGTTTAGACAAAATTGATTTAATTGATAATAAAATTCTTGACAATTCACCACCAGAAGCTATTTTAAATAATGGAGCATACTCTATACCTTTATTAGCAGAAAACAAAACCTCAATTTGATCAGAACCATATCTGTTAAAATCATCTATTTCTGAAAGCTTAAAATCAAAAGAAGCATTTTTCATTCCAAGTTCTAGCAATAAAGACTCTAATTCTAATTTAAGCTTAGGAATTATTTTTTTTCTTGATATAGATATTTTCTTAGAAAGTTCTTGTAAATAATGAGTTTTCTTACTTATTGTTTTTTGCAACTCATCAATATTAATTTCGACAGAACCTGACTCGTCTAATTTACTTTTAAGCTCTTGTTTTTTAATTATTAAAGCACTTATTGAATTTACAGAATGTTTTTTTTGTAAATTATATATAATATTGAGTCTTGATTCCATTTTATCGATTTCCGAATCATCATCACTAAAGTCGAGCGAAGAATTATTTAAGTCAGATTTAATATCATTTAACTCAATTAAAAGACTATCCAATCTGTTTTTAATTTGGGAAAAGTTATCAGAAATTTTTGAAATATTATGTAATACAGAATTTAAAGAAAATATTTTATTTTCAATACTATCATCAGAGGAGTACAGGATATATTCAATTTGAGAAAACGAAGATTTTATTTCTTCAGAATTCTTAAATAGCTTTAATTTATTCTCTAAAATCTCCTGTTCATCGATAACTAATTTAATGTCATTTAATTCATTATATAAATACAACAAATAATCATTGTCATTTTTTAAGCTCGTATTTAGTCTGATTAATTTTTGAAGTTCAATTTTTAGATCTTTATAATTAATTAATGTATCATTAAAGTTTTTAACAATGTGCTGTTGTTCGGCTAAATTATCAATAAGAGAATAGAAAAAAGAGTTGTTGGAACTTGCTAATGGTTGATGTTGAGTATGTATATCAATAAGTTTCTCTCCAACAGTTTTTAAAAAATCTAAATTTACAGGGCTATCATTGACAAAAGATCTTGATTTACCATTTGGGAGAATTTCTCTTCTTAGAATTGTTTGATCAAAATAATCAATATTATTTTTAACTAATAAACTTCGGATATTAAAATTAGATAAATTAAATTCAGCTTCTAACACACATTTCAAAGTCGAATTTTTTAATAAATTCTGACCTGCTCTTTTACCAATAATAAGTGACAATGCACTCAATAAAATAGATTTACCTGACCCAGTGTCACCGGTTACAGTTGTAAAACCAGATAAGAAATCGATTTCAACTTTATCAATTAACGTGAAATTTTTTATTAAAATCTTTGTTAGCACTATTTAAAAATATTAGATAATTAAATTAATAAAATTATCTAACACTATTCCATTTATTAGAAAAGAATGGAGAAAGATAATTTAAATCTGAAATAATAGAGGAAACATCATAAAAAGATCCTCCAGAGTAAATATCTTTAATTTCATCTGATTTAGAATCAAAAATTATTTTAATAAGTATAGAGTTAGGATTTCTCTTTTGTAAAGGTTTTAGAAATGATATGGAAGATGCAATATTCTTCTTAGCAGTTAAAATATCAGAATACATTAAATCTAAACCGTTAACATGATAATTATAAAAAAATTCGGAAAATTCAGTAGTACTTTTTGAAGTTAAATATTCAATTAGCCAAAACTTATTTAATTTCCCGCCATTGTGAGAAGAATTCCATCCTGAAATATTATTTTGATTAGCATAATTTAAAATCTTTTTGGAAACATCATAAAAATTATTTCCAGAATTCAAAATATAAGAATCATGATCTAATCCAATTATTATATTTAAATAAAAAGCCAATAATGAAGATAATTTTGATTCAAATTGATTTTCATTAAAAACTATTGGTTCATATTCGATATACTCAAATTGAAAGTTTTTTTCTAAAAAAGTAAAAATAGGTGTTGAGTAAGAGGAATTCAAAACGGGTCTTGATGCTTGAAACTCGATATTAGCAACATAATTATTATTTGAATAACTTTTTATAGAAAAAAGAACGTTTACATTAATTTTTTCAAATTCAGAATAATTATCATTTGACCAACTGGCATTATTAATAAAATTTGAAATAGAATTTTCTAAATTTAAAAAAACAGAGTTATTGGTCTGATTTACAGATTCTGAATTAACAATGATATTGCTATTAATTTCTTGAGAAAAAGAAAAATTAAAGAACAAAATATTAATAAAAACTAAACTAAGGATTTTCATAAAAACTATCAATTAACTCATTAAATATATCTATTGACACATCAATTTTAGATTTTAAATCGAATTTTTTTACTAACCCATTTTTATTTATAAAGGTAACTTTGTTAGTGTCATGTCCGAACCCAGCTCCTTTATCGTTAAGGGAATTCAAAACAATAGCATCTAAGTTTTTATTTTTAATTTTAATTAAAGCATTTTGTGTTTCATTATCTGTTTCAAGAGCGAAACCTACAAGAATTTGTTTTTTAGTTTTATTTTCACCTAAATATTTTAAAATATCAATATTCTGAATTAAATCAATTGATAGTAATCTATTGTTATGTTTCTTTATTTTTTTTGTGATCGGCTCTTTGGTTTAAAGTCTGAAACTGCAGCAGATAGAATAGAAATATCAGAAAATTTAAAATATTTTTTTGTCTCCAAAAACATTTCATCAGCAGTAACAACATTTATTACTGAAATATTATCATCAATTAAATTCAAACTAGTTGGTCCAGTAATTAGTGTTACTTCTGCACCTAAACTAGCTGCAGTTTTAGCTAATGAGAAACCCATTTTTCCTGATGAAAAATTACCAATGAATCTAACCGCATCTATGGGTTCATAAGTTGGACCTGCCGTAATTAATATTTTTTTATTATTTAACTTTAATTCTTCTTTAATATTATTTATTATAAAATCTACAATTTCTTCAGGTTCTTTCATCCTGCCTTCTCCCTCTAGACCACTTGCTAAAAAACCTGAACCTACAGGAATATGAATTTTTCCATGACTAATTAACTTTTTAATATTTTCTTGATTAGCCAAATTTTTATGCATATCC
>CALJVK010000007.1 GCA_937773465.1 uncultured Flavobacteriaceae bacterium
CATTAACAGCAGGAATACCAATTAAACCTTCCAAACCACTTCCACGAGATAGATTTATAAAAAATGTTTCCAACTGATCGTCCAAGTGGTGTGCCGTTAAAACATAATCATAATTTACCAATAATTCATCAAACCATTTATACCTAAGCTCTCTTGCTGCCATCTGAACAGATAAATGATTTTTTGTCTTATATTCCTTAGTGTTAAATTTTTTTAGATAAAACAAAACATTCAATGATTTTGCAAAATCTTCAGTAAACTTAGCGTCAAAATCACTCTCCTTACCTCTGAGTGAAAAATCACAATGAGCAATAGAAAAATCTAAATCTAATTTTTTACAAAGGGAGCATAAAACAACACTATCCACTCCAGAAGATGTAGCAATAATTATTTTACTACTAAACAAAAAAGGCAATTCGTTTAATAAATGAAATTTAAAATCCTCTAACATTATAGTGTAATTATTTACTGCTAATATAACAAAGATCTATATCAATAGAATCAATTTATATATGTAGTGCTCTATCTTCAGTTGCAGCTAGAGCAGCTTCTTTAACTGCTTCAGAGTAAGTTGGATGAGCATGAGATATTCTAGCAATATCTTCGGCAGACGCTTTAAACTCCATCGCAACAACCGCTTCAGAAATCAAATCTGCACATCTTGCTCCTATCATATGAACTCCTAAAATTTCATCAGTTTGTTTATCTGCTAATATTTTCACAAAACCATCTAAATCAGAGCTAGCTCTGCTCCTACCTAGTGCTCGCATCGGGAATTGACCGGCCTTATATTCAATATTATTTTCTTTTAAATAATCTTCTGTTTTTCCCACTGAAGCTACTTCAGGCCAAGTGTAAACAACACCTGGGATTAAATTATAGTCAATATGAGGCTTTTGACCAGCAATAATTTCAGCAACTAACACTCCTTCTTCTTCAGCTTTATGAGCCAACATTGCTCCTTTTACAACATCTCCAATTGCATAAATATTAGAATGTTTTGTCTGTAAGTGTTCATTCACTTCTATTTGACCTCTATTATTTGTTTCTATTCCTAATTGATCAAGATTCAATCCTTGCGTATACGCAGACCTTCCTATACTCACTAAACAGTAATCTCCGTTAAACTCTACAGATTCATCATTTTTGTCTTGAGCTACAACTTTAATATTGTCTCCAATTCTTTCAACAGAGGTAACTTTATGTGATGTATGAATTTTAAATTTTTGTTTTTTAAACACCTTTGTCAATTCTTTAGATAAACCAGAATCCATTGTTGGAATTATTCTATCCATGTATTCTAAAATCGAAACTTCTGAGCCTAACCTTTTATATACTTGGCCCAGTTCTAATCCAATTACTCCGCCACCAATAATAATTAAGTGCTTAGGGATTTCTTTTAGCTTTAACGCCTCGGTAGATGTTATAATTCTGTCTTTATCCACCTTAGCAAATGGTAAAATAGCAGGTTTACTGCCAGTAGCAATAATTATGTTCTTAGACTCTATAATTTCTTCAGAAGACTGAGAGCTAATTTTTACTTTGTTTTTATCAACAAATGAACCAAAACCATTAAAAACCGTAATATTATTTTTATTCATTAAAAAATCAATTCCTTTTGTAGTTTGTGATACCACTTCGTTTTTTCTAGAAATCATTTTACCGAAATCTAAAGAAATCTCACCTTCAATATTTATACCATGATTAGAAAAGTTTTTTGTAGCCTCTTCAAAATGATGAGAAGAATCTAAAAGAGCTTTACTCGGAATACAGCCCACATTTAAGCAAGTACCACCCATAGTACTATATTTTTCAATTATAGCGGTTTTCATGCCTAACTGAGCACATCTAATAGCAGACACATAACCTCCTGGGCCTGAACCAATAACAACAACATCAAAAGAGTCCATAAAAAATTATTTAATTAGTTAGCAAAAATACAAATGTTTTAACTCTATGCAATGAATATTTAATCAATTAATTTAAGTTATAAATCAATTTTAAATAAAATAATATTGCATATATTGTAACAGTATATATATACACTATTTTTTATGAAGAAAAAACCAGCAAACAAGATTCAAGATCTACAGTATTTTGGAGAATTTGGAGGGGTCAACCCATCAATATCAGACTCTTCAACCTATACATTTTTATCTGCAAAAACTATGTCAGATACTTTTGAAGGAAATACCGAAGGTTGTTACCTTATATTCAAGGCACACAAACCCAAGTAATTTATACCTAGGTGAGGCAATCGCAGCTATGGAAAACACAGAGTCTGCTACAGTATTTGGCTCTGGAATGGGAGCTATAACATCCACTTTATTACAACTTTGCAAATCTGGCGACCATGTAGTTTCAAGCAGAACTGTTTATGGAGGTACCTATGCGTTTTTAAAAAACTTTGCAAGTCAATTAAATATAAGTACTAGCTTCGTTGATATTACAGACTCTAGAATCAATAAAAAAAAGCATAACCAAGGATACTAAGGTTATATACTGTGAAGCGGTTAGTAATCCTTTATTAGAAGTTGCAGATCTTTCTGAAATTTCTAAAATTGCTAAACAAGCAGGCATTCTGCTAGTTGTAGATAACACCTTTTCTCCTTTATCTGTTTTGCCAGCAAATTTAGGAGCTGACATTGTGATTCATAGTATTACTAAATTTATAAACGGCACAAGTGATACAATTGCTGGAGTAGTATGTGGAAGTCAAGACTTCATAAACCAACTTAAGAGATGTTAATGATGGTGCGTCGATGCTACTTGGCTCTACGCTTGACAGCTTAAGAGCAGCTTCAGTACTTAAAAATTTAAGAACTCTACATATCAGAATAAAAAAACACAGTGAAAACGCGATGTATTTAGCAAAAATGTTCGAAATAGACGGAGTTAGAACTGTTTACCCGGGATTAGCAAGTCATCCATCTCATAAGCTATATAGTTCATTTATAGATCATGAGTATGGCTATGGAGGGACTTTTAACTATTGATGCAGGAAACCTTAAAAAAGCCAATAAATTAATGGAGTTAATGCAAGAAAAAAATGTTGGTTATTTAGCAGTTAGCTTAGGGTTTTACAAAACACTTTTTAGCACTCCAGGATCATCAACTTCATCAGAAATTCCAGAACAAGAACAAAAAGAAATGGGATCTAAATGAAGGGTTAATTAGATTCTCAATTGGACTTGACAATGATATGCAAAGAACTTATGAAATCATGAAAGAATGTATGAAAGAAAGTTAATTTAATCTAGAATATGAATAACTCCTAAAAAAATTAGTTTAATCACTTCTATCTTTCCAATAATTTTACTTGTATTAATGTTGGTTTACAATATTTTTAACAATGAATGGCTTGGAACTTACACTTTCCATATAATATTACTAATAACAGCATTAACAGTCTCTATTATAGGATTGATTATAAAAGTTAGTATTAAGGAAATACTTATAAAAATTTATGAGAGTGTAAAAAGTATAAAAACTCCAATTATAATTTTATTATTAGTTGGCGCATTAGCAGGAACATGGAAAGTTAGTGGGGTTATTCCTGCTATGGTATATTATGGTATTAATTTTATTGATCCATCTGTTTTTTTACCATTAACCCTTGTAATTACAGCTATTGTTTCATTGACTGCAGGAAGCTCATACATAACTTCTGCAACAATTGGAGTAGCTCTAGTCTCTGTAGGTAATGCATTCGGAATTTCCCCAAGCATGACAGCTGGAGCCGTAATTTCTGGAGCTTATTTTGGAGACAAGATGTCTCCTCTAAGCGACACTACAAATCTAGCTTCTGCAATCTCAGGCACAGATTTATATACTCACATCAAGTATATGATGTATACAACATTTCCAACTTTTATAATCACATTTATAGTATTTTGTGTAATAACTTTAAACTTAAATAGCTCAACTTCAAATGATGCCATAGAAATTGGTATGATTTCAGAAATATTAAAAGAAGACTTTTATATCTCCCCTTTATTATTTGTAATACCAGCATCCGTTTTGATATTAGCTTACTTAAAAGTAAAGCCAGTAATTGCATTATCATCAGGAGTTTTATTTGCAATAATTTTTTCTGTTATTTTTCAAAGTAATATTCTAGAACAAATTGACGTATCTGCATCAAAAGCAATATTTAGTTCTGTATTTATATTTACAGAGATTCCGCTAGAGGTTATCGACAACACTGCAAATACAAAACTTTTGGAAGGTATAAATGATCTATACACAAGAGGAGGAATGGAATCAATGTTGTGGGTTATTTTCTTAACTATATGCGCTATGGTATTTGGAGGGGCTATGGAAGCAATTGGAGCATTAAGTAAAATAACCAACGAATTATTAAAATTAGCAGACTCTGCGTTTGGACTAGTAGCTAGCACAGTGGCTAGTTGCCTAGGAGTAAATTTATTTGCTTCGGATCAATACCTTGCAATTATTATCCCAGGGAAAATGTTTAAAAATGCATATGAGGAATATGATTTAGCTCCTGAAAACCTAAGTAGAACTTTAGAAGATTCTGGAACAGTAACTTCTGCCTTAATACCATGGAACACCTGTGGAGCTTATCATTACGGTGTACTTGGAGTCAGTGTAGTTGATTATTTTGTTTATGCAGTATTTAATTGGCTTAGCCCTATTATGACATTAATATATGCTGGTATTGGCATAAAAATAAGATCTATAACCAGTAATAGTAACTAATGAGAATTAAATTAATTATAGTAATTTGTATGCTAAATCAATTGTCTAAAAATGGCTAAATCTAAAGACAGATAAAAAAAGTAAATATTTTCTTTCAGCAAAGAAAAAAGAAAACTTAATAGTTCTCAAAAACTATTTATAGGGAGCACATTAATAGTGATTTCTTTTGTGCTCTTAATGTCATTTACCTCTTATTTTTTCACAGGAGATTCAGATCAAAGCACCTTAATTCAATTTACCAATAAAGATGTTAGTCCGGAAAACTGGATGAGTAAAGTTGGTGCTTTTTTAGCAGATTTGTTTTTACATAAAGGGTTTGGAATATCCTCTTATATAATTTGTTTTTTAACTTTTATTTCTGGACTATTTGTTTTGTTAGATTCTAATAAAGCTAAATTAATTAAACATTGGTTTTGGGGTATCTTAATAATGATTTGGATGTCATTACTCTTTGGACTTATTAATTTAGAAACAGGTAAATTTTCAGGTATTGTTGGCTTTGAAACAAATTTGTTTTTAAAAAGCTATATAGGAAACATAGGTACCTCATTTTTATTATTTCTTTCTGCTGTATTCTATCTTCACCTTCAGATTAAAAATTGGTATTGATTCCTTTAAAAATTTACTGTCTTTTAAAAAGAAAAGACAGATGAAGATTTCATAACCAATTTAAAAGATATTGAGTCTGAAAAATCTACAGATGCAAAAGAAAATAGTATTGAAGATTCAACTTTATTAACAAGCTAAAATAATAATGATCAAAGAATAGAAGTTCTTGAAAAAAGTACTCTAGATGAAAAGATAGAAGAACTTCAACTGATGAAATAGAAATTGAAATAAAAGAAACTTTTGAAGAAGAATCCGAAACAGACAACTTATCAAAAAAACTAGTTAAAGATTTTGGTTTATTTGATCCAAAATTAGAACTATCTAACTATAAATTTCCAAATCTAGATATTCTTAAAAAATATGATTCTGAAGGAATAACAATTAACAAAGAAGAATTAGAAGAAAATAAGACCAAGATAGTAAACACACTTAATAACTATAAAATTGGCATAGAAAGTATAAAAGCAACTATAGGACCTACAGTTACACTTTATGAAATTGTTCCTGAAGCAGGTGTGAGAATATCTAAAATTAAAAATTAGAAGATGACATTGCATCTATCTCTTATCTGCCTTAGGGATTAGAATAATAGCTCCAATTCCTGGAAAAGGAACAATTGGTATTGAGGTGCCAAATAAAAACTCAACCATTGTATCAATGCACTCAGTTATTTCATCACAGAAGTTTCAACAATCCGACATGATACTACCCATAGCTTTGGAAAAACAATTAGTAACGAAACACTAGTTGTCGATTTAGCTAAAATGCCTCACCTACTTATGGCAGGTGCTACTGGTCAAGGAAAATCTGTTGGGTTAAATGCAGTTCTTAACGTCTTTGCTATATAAAAACATCCAGCAGAAGTTAAATTTGTTCTTGTAGATCCTAAAAAAGTTGAATTAACACTTTTTAATAAAATAGAAAGGCATTATTTGGCCAAACTACCGGATAGTGAAGAAGCAATTATTACAGATAACACTAAAGTGATAAACACACTTAACTCGTTGTGTATTGAAATGGATAATAGGTATGATTTATTAAAAAATGCACAATGTAGAAATATCGTAGAATACAACAAAAAGTTTAAATCTAGGAAGTTAAATCCAAATGATGGACATCAGTTTCTACCATACATAGTTTTGGTCGTTGATGAGTTCGCCGATTTAATAATGACAGCCGGAAAAGAAGTAGAAACTCCAATAGCGAGAATAGCCCAGTTAGCAAGAGCGATAGGGATACACCTTAATAATCGCAACACAAAGACCATCAGTCAATGTAATAACGGGTGTAATAAAAGCAAACTTTCCAGCAAGAATAGCATTTAGAGTAACATCAAAAATCGATTCCCGAACAATTTTAGACAGCTCAGGAGCCGATCAGCTGATAGGTACGAGGAGATATGCTATACACTCAAGGGAATGAACTAATCAGAGTGCAGTGTGCTTTTGTGGACACACCCGAAGTAGAAAGACTTAACAGACTTTATAGGATCCCAGAAAGCATATGCAAGTGCACATGTACTACCAGAATATATAGGAGATGAAGGTGGCACGAAGTCTTGATATAGATATATCCGATAGGGATAAGTTATTCAGAGAAGCAGCCGAGGTTATTGTAATAGCGCAACAAGGCTCAGCCTCTTTATTGCAACGAAAATTAAAACTAGGCTACAATCAGAGCAGGTCAGTCTTAATCGATCAGCTCGAGGCAGCAGGAATTGTAGGGCCATTTGAAGGAAGTAAAGCGAGACAGGTAAATATAACTGACTTAGTAGCCCTAGATAGACATCTTGAAAATGAAAAAAACATATAAAATGAAAAAAATACACATAATATTAATAATACTTTCAAACTACGCTGATAATTACTTCCCAAAATGATCCAGAGGCCGAAGAACTATTGAGTAAAGTTTCAGAAAATATCAAAACCTACGAAAGTATGTACATAAACATAAACCATAACCTGAGTAACGAAGAGGAAGATATAGACCAGACCAATAAGGTTAGTTTTGTAAAAAAAGGGGACAAATACAATGTTAAGTGGAACGACATAACATTTATATACGACGGCAGAGAAACTCTATACAATAAACCCCGATGACGAAGAAGTTACCGTCTCAACAGAGGACTTGGATGAGGAAAGCACTATAACACCAAATAAGATCCTAACATTTTTTGAAGATGGATACGAGTTCAAAATGGACATCACACAGGACGTGACCGTGGTTGACTATTACGAGCAGAGAGAGCAAGAAAATTGCTACAATACGTAAGGCTAGTACCAATAGATTCAGACTCAGAAATAGAATACATATTATTGGCAATTGAGAAAAAAGAACAATCAGGATCTATAAAAGTATAGAAAGAGGGTAAAAACGGAACAACAACAACATATACCATAACCTCATTTGAGGTAGACCTTCCTTTAAATAGACGATCTGTTTTTATTTAACAAAAAAGATTTTAAGGATTATTATATTAACGATATTGATTAATTAAAGTTGAAGATATTAGATAAATATATACTGAAAACATTTATTAAAACATTTCTTAATGTTTTTTGTATAATAATGTTAATATTTTTACTTCAATCTGTATGGTTATATATCTCTGAATTAGCAGGAAAAGATTTAGACATAGCAATAATAATTAAATTTCTAACCTATGTTTCCCCAAGACTTGTAATACTAATACTGCCCTTGACAATTTTACTGTCAAGTATCATGGTTTTTGGAAAATTTGCAGAAAATTATGAGTTTGCAGCAATGAAATCAACTGGTATTTCTCTTCAAAGAGCCATGAGGAGTTTAAGTGTTTTTATTTTATTTATTGCAATAATTACTTTTTTCTTCTCCAATAATGTAAACCCTGTAGCTGAATATAACTTTCACAACTTAAGAAAAAACATATCTAAGGTAAAACCTACAATGGCAATTGCAGAAGGACAATTTAATCAAATTGGTCAAATCAATATCAAAGTAAAAAACAAATCTGGTGATAAAGGTCAATATCTATCGGATGTAATAATACATCAAAAAAAGAATAAAGTCGGAAACTACACAGTAATAAAATCAAAAACTGGTGAGATTTCAAGTAATTTAAATTCAGATATACTTCAGTTAAAACTATTTGATGGTAATTATTATGATGAAGTTATTCCTACAGATTATAAAAAAAGAGATAAGAAGCCTCATTTAAAAAGTTATTTTAAAGAATATATTTTGAACATTGACTTAGCAGAAATTAACAATGTAGATTTTGATAACAAAGATGATGTAAATAAATATACAATGCTAAGTGTTGCTGATCTAGATATTACAATAGATTCATTGCTAATTAAGAGAAATGAAGATTACAAGCTAATCTCTAGTAAAATGCATAACAGATCCAATGCCCTTGTGTTAAATGATAACATAAAAAATAAAATTATAGATACAATCTTTAAAGGTGAAAATTTTTATGACCTATTTAAACTTAAAAAGCAAGTTCAATTATTTGATTTAGCTATAAGTTCTGTTAATAGCACTAATAGTATCATAAAATCGAATAAAATAATTCAGGCATACAGAGAGAAGAACATAAATAAACATATAATATCTTTGCATGACAAATTTGCAATTTCATTTGCATGTATAATATTGTTTTTTATTGGAGCTCCATTAGGAGCTATTATTAGAAAAGGTGGATTTGGTTTACCTTTAGTTATTTCAATAGTATTATTTCTAGTTTATCACTTTATAGGGATTTTTACAAAAAACTTAGCAGAAGATAGTAGTATTAGTCCTATTCTTGCTAGTTGGCTATCAACAATTATTATGCTACCAATTAGCATATACTTAACAAATAGAGCTACTAAAGACAGATCTGTTTTTAACTTCGATAATTTCTACAGAATTGTTAATAATTTTTTTAATAGAAGTAATAATACTTGATTAAAAAAACAGTGTATCTTTACAAAAAAATATGTTAAATGACTAAGAAAAACAAACGAAAATTAAATAGTATTGAATCTGCTATAAACGATATTCGTTCTGGAAAGGTCATTATTGTTGTTGACGATGAAAACAGAGAAAATGAAGGTGATTTTTTAGCAGCTGCAGAAACCATAACACCTGAAATTATAAATTTCATGGCCATGCATGGAAGGGGCTTAATATGTGCTCCAATAACTGAAAAAAGATCAAAACAATTAAAACTTAATCCAATGGTTGGGAACAATACTGACCCTATGGAAACAGCGTTCACAGTTTCAATTGATCTTATTGGCAATGGCGTTACGACTGGGATTTCTGCTTCAGATAGGTCTAAAACTATAAAATCACTAATTGATAAAAAAACTCAACCTCACGATATATCAAAACCTGGTCATGTTTTTCCTTTAATCGCAAAAGAAGGTGGAGTTCTTAGAAGAACAGGACATACTGAAGCTGCAATTGATTTTGCTAGGCTTGCTGGGTTTGAAGCTGCAGGTGTAATTGTTGAGATAATGAATGAAGATGGATCTATGGCAAGATTACCTGAACTTTTTGATGTTGCAGATAGATTTAATCTTAAAATAATTTCAATTGAAGATCTTATCGCTTACAGAATGGAAAATGATTCTTTAATTGAGAAAAAAGAAGATTTTCAAATTGAAACTAGATTTGGAAGTTTTAGACTTAGAGCTTACCAACAAACTACAAACGAAAGACTTCACATAGCATTAACTAAAGGAACTTGGGATCCAAACGAACATGTTTTAACGAGAATTAACTCTAAGCTACTTAACAACGATGTTTTAGGCACTCTAACAAACAATATGGACAAAAAGCTTGATGATATGTTCGAACTAATAAATATTGCAGGAAAAGGTGCAATAGTCTTTATAAATCAACAAAACCAACCTTTAAGTACACTAAATCGATTAAAAAAATTAAAGAAGAGTCAATTAAAAGGTAAAGTTGTAAAAGCTCCTAAAATTGAAATGGATAACAGAGACTTTGGAATTGGAGCCCAAATTCTTCATGATTTAAATATTCACAAACTAAGGATAATATCAAATGGAACTGCTACTAAAAGAGTGGGAATTATAGGTTATGGCTTAGAAATAATTGATTACGTCAACTACTAGTCATCCTTTTTTTGACTGTAGATCCATTTGAAAAAATCTTTTTCCTTAAAAGCATTAGTCCAACTATCATGACTAACATTATCATATAGGGTGAATTTAGGCTTCCCTCCTGCTTCAATAATTGCTTCAACCATATTCAATGAATATAATGGATGTACTACATCATCTTTAGCTCCGTGAAAAATCCAGACAGGTGTTTTTTTTGCAAATAATTTAGCAGTCTTTGGATTAGCTCCTCCACAAATCGGAACTCCAGCAGCAAACATATTTGGTCTTCTATAAAGCATTTCAAAAGTACCCATACCTCCATTAGAAAGTCCAGAAACGTATATTCTGTTCTTATTTACATTATTTATATTGGATAATGAGTCCATTAATTTCATAACTAAATTAAGAGCTTTTGTTTCTTTTTTATTCTCATCGTAAAATTTATAATTCATACCGTCTTTTGATTTTACAAGTTTTCTGTTTGTCCAAGAATCATCGTCTGGGCATTGAGGGAAAACACCATAGGATTTATAGTAATTTCGATTTCTTTGATTAATAAAAAGACCAGCTATGTATTTTAATTGTTGTTTATTATCATTCCCTCTTTCTCCAAATCCATGTAAAAATAAGTGTAGTGGATATTTAACCTTCTTTTTTAATTTTTTTGGTATTAATAATCTATAATTTAAAGTATCGTTTCCGTCTATAAATTGCTTGTGTAAAAATATAGTCTCATTTTGAGACATTGATAAATTAAAAACAAAAAAGATTAGTAGTGAAAAACGCATTATTTATTATTATATAAGTTCTATAGTATTATCATTAATATCTTTTCTAACTTTTTTAAAGCTTGAAAACTGATCATCAACTGACCTATATCCGACTGGCATGACCAAAACAGATTTTAAATTTTTAGACTTAAGGTCTAAAATTTCATTATATTTTTCTGGTACAAAACCTTCCATAGGGCAAGAGTCTATTCCCTCTACAGCACATACAGTCATTAAGTTTCCAAGAGCTAAGTATGCTTGATTTTTAGACCAATTTATTATGGAAGTATTTGACATATCATTAAATTCATTAATAATAGATTTTTTAAAAGATTCTAAAACTTTGGCAGATGTTTTTCTAATATCTACAACTCTTTTAAAATATAATTCAATGTAAGATTCATCTATATCAGTCTCAATACAAATAACCAATAAATGTGAACATTGTATAACTTGTTTTTGATTAAATGAGGAATCTAAAAGAGTATTTTTAATTTCTTGATTTGAAATTACAATTAGTTTAATTGGTTGTAACCCATATGATGATGCCGTTAAATTAAAAGCATTTTTTAATATATTAACTTGATTCTTAGAAAGCTTTCTGTTTGAATCAAATTTCTTGGTTGCGTACCTCCAATTTAGACTTTCAATTATATTCATATTTTTTTCTCTAATATGCTGTAAAATTAATGAAAGGCTTTAACAACTTATAAAATTAATTGAAATAAATATAAATAATCTTGAATGAATAAAAAAAGGATATTATATTTGCCTCGCTATTGGAGAAATGGCAGAGTGGTCGAATGCGGCAGTCTTGAAAACTGTTGAGGGTCACACCTCCGGGGGTTCGAATCCCTCTTTCTCCGCAAAAACCCTCATAATCAATTTATTATGAGGGTTTTATAATTAAAAGTGATAGTTAAGTTGACCATTGTTGTTGTGTTTAGTTATTGTTCTATAAATTGTTATTACTTCTAGCTAAAAGAACATACCTTCGCACTTATGCATCTACAAAACCCATATTGTAACCGTTACGATCTTAAGAGATTAGTAAAACATTATCCGTTACTACAAAAGCATATTGTTTTAAATCCATCTGGTGAAGAAACAATTGATTTTCTTTCTTCAACTGCAGTATATTCATTAAACAAGGCAATGTTACTTGCAGATTTTAATCTAGAGGATTACGATTTACCAATGGGCTATCTAATTCCTCCAGTTCCTGGAAGGTTAGACTATTTACTACATATGCAAGACTTTATTTTAGAAAAACTTAACTCTAGTGAAGATATACAACTAAGAGGGTTAGACATAGGCGCTGGTGCTAATGGAATATATTGCATTTTAGGGGCACAACACTTTAACTGGGAAATGGTTGGTATAGAAAGTGATTTAAATGCAATAGACATAGCTAATACTAACATACAAAAGACCAAAGAATTACAAGACAAGGTTAAAATATTACACCAAGAGAATAAAAGTTTTCTTTTTAAGAATATTATTAAAGCCGATGAGAAATTTGATTTTTTGGTTTGTAACCCACCCTTTCATAATTCTAAAGAAGAAGCGGTGAAAGGCACACTTAGAAAACTTAATAATTTAGGAGATAAAACCAAAAAGAAGAAGTTTTCCCTAAATTTTGAAGGACAGGCTAATGAACTTTGGTGTAATGGCGGGGAAATACTCTTTATCAAAAGGTTAATTAAGGAGAGTGCGGGATTTAAAGATCAAATAAAAATATTTTCTTCCCTTGTTGCTAAAAAAACTAGCTTACCTACTATTGAAAAGCAACTTAATAAAGTAAAAGCTGATTATCATATTGTACCAATGGCCTTAGGAAATAAAAAAGGACGTTATGTTATATGGTGGTTTTAAACCAAAGTATAATGATTATCTATTATTTTTCACGAAACTTCTTTGCAGAAGATAAAATAAGTGAAAATTGCAGATAAGATACTTATATAAATAAAACACACTCAGTGACTTAAAAATTATAATTTGTTATATTTATAAATCAATTAATTACATTTATCAGTTTTATTTTATTGTAATTTAACAAAAAAAAGTAATGCCCCTTACTACCTCTAATTCAGTTTTAGGTAAAAAAAATGCTAAACACCTTCTAAGAAGAGCCTGTTTTCATTATTCGCAAGAAGTTTTAGATGCCATTTCTATAATGACACCATTAGAAGCTTTAAGTTTTTTGGAAAATCACCAACCAAACACTTGGACTGAGCCATATGATCCTTTACCATATGATGACCCTCATGGATATTGGATAAGCTCTGACTATCTTCCAAATACAATTCCTAACCAAGGAAGAAAAAGATCTTTAGTTGCTGGATGGTGGTGGTATAATATGATTAATAGAAATAGTATTAGAGATAAAGTAACATTTTTTCTTCATACAACTTTCACCACTTCAAAAGACGATGGAACTGGCGCATCGACTTATTATTTTGATCATTTAAAATTATTGGAGTTTTATTCAAATGGAAGTTTAAAAGAGCTTTCAAAAAAAATAACATTAGATAATGCAATGTTATTATATCTTGACAATACTACTAATAATGCAAATAATCCAAATGAAAATTATGCTCGAGAATTCTTAGAATTATTCACAATTGGTAAAGGTGAGCAAGTTGGTGATGGAGATTACACTAATTATACTGAAATTGATGTACAGCAGGCTGCAAGGGTTTTTTCTGGATTTAAAACACAGTTAGACAGATCTATCATTGATCCTGACACCAACATACCAATGGGTAGAACTAATATCAATCAGCATGATAGCGGTGATAAGCAGTTTAGTAGTGCTTTTAATAATTACATAGTAACTGGTTCGGAATCATCTGAAGGAATGTTTGAAGAAATAAATCAACTTGTAGATATGATTTTCAGCCAACAAGCAACAGCTTTAAATTATGTTAAGAAGATTTATAGATTTTTCGTAAAAAGTGAGTGGAGTCAAGAAACAGAAGATACAGTGATTAATGATTTAGCTCAAGAATTAATTTCAAATAATTTTCAGATTAAGCCCGGTAATAAAAACATTATTAAGTTCTACACACTTTTACGATTTGAGCGATGAAAATTCCAATGATGAAATAATTGGAAGTATTGTAAAAAGTCCTCTTCAATTGATGAGTGAAATGGTAAGTATATTAAATATATCTATTCCAAATCCTAATTCAAACATAGCAGGGTTTTACAGGTTTTGGCATTTGTTTAATCACAACAACTTTTTACCAATGGCTGGAATGGGTGTTTTTGCTCCAGAAACAGTTGCTGGATACCCAGCCAACTATCAAAGCCCGAATTTTGACAGACAATGGTTTTCATCTAACACACTACTTGCAAGATATCGCTTAATAGAATGTTTAATTTCAGGCAGAAATAAATTGGCTAACTAACGGACTAATTGGAGCAGAGCTAGACACTGTTAATTTTGTAGAGTTAATATCATCAGACCCTGCAGATCCATATTATCTAGTAAGTGAAATTGCTGAATTATTATATCCAAATAATATTGACTACGACAGAATTAGTTATTTTGTAAATATAATTTTGTCTGATTACCCATCTTATTACTGGTATGATACTTGGCAAGAATATCTTACCTCCAATGATGACACTATAGTAAGGAATAGACTTGATTCCTTAATTACATCAATGGCTAATGCTGCAGAAAATCAATTAATGTAAACAAAATGAAAAGAAGAAATTTTATAAAACTTACATCCACTGCTTCAGCAATTAGTTTACTTCCATCGCAAGTAACAGCATCGCTAAATATTGCTAAAAGCTTTTTGGATTGTACAATTTCAAATAGAAAATTAGTTTTAATTAATTTGGCTGGAGGAAATGATGGCCTAAATACAATAATCCCCATCAATTATTATGATATATACTCAAATTTAAGACCTAGCATAAAAGTACCTAGTAATGGTCTAAATTCATATATAAATCTTGATGATACATTAGACGAAGCTCAACAAATTGGTCTTCATCCATCACTCACTGGTTTTAAAAATCTATATGATAATGATTTATTAAGAATTATTCAGTCAGTTGGCTACCCTTCACAAAATAAAAGTCATTTTGCATCAACTGATATATATTCAACTGCAAATGATGGCAATAGCTGGGATAATGGTAACAACTCTGGCTGGATTGGTAGATTTATGGAATCTTATTATGCAGATTTAATACAAAACTCATACCCATTAGGAGTTGAAATTGGTTCTAAAAGTAATTCTTTAGGCTTTCATGGAGAGAGTGAACATGGATTATCTGTCAATATTAATGGACAAGATCCCTCTGGATTTTATTCATTGATTAGCGGAATGGCCGGAGAACCTCCAAATAATATTCCAATATCTGACTATGGTCATGAACTTGAATATATAATTCAAACTGATGCTTTGTCAAATATGTATTCAGAGGCCATATCAAATTCTTTTAATAACGGTCAAAATGCAGTAAGCTACCCAGATACAGACATATCTAATCAGTTAAAAACTGTAGCCAGATTGATTAGCGGTGGACTTGAATCAAAAGTTTATATGGTAAAATTAGCTGGTTTCGATACTCATTTTGGTCAAAACCAAGCTGAAAATGACATACTAGGTGATCATAACGACTTATTAACTAAACTATCTTCTGCTATAACAGCTTTTATGAGTGACCTTAGTGCTATGAATCTTAAAAATGATGTCGTAGGATTAACTTATTCTGAATTTGGACGAAAGGCTGCTGAAAATGGAAGTCTTGGAACGGACCATGGTGAAATAGCACCTATGTTTGTCTTTGGAGCACCAGTAAAAGGTGGAGTTTCAGGATTAAATCCCAACTTAAATGAAGCTAACGAAAATAATGGATATCAAATACAAACTGTTCAGTATGATTACAGAGATACACTCGGAACCTTACTTCAAGATTATCTAGGAGCAGATAATCTAGCTTTAGATGCAACCTTTTTTAATAATACATTAAATCAAAGTTTTTCAGAAACTAAAATCAACGATTTAATAAAAAGTGAGTTTTCTGTAGCAACTAACTGCTATTCAAATACTTTAACAAATAATAGAGATAAGAATAAAATATTCTATATAATCAACCCTGTTTATAATGATTTAATTATTAAATCAAAAAATCAAGAATATTCTAGTTTCAAATACGAGCTTTATGACATGAATTCTAAATTAGTTTCTAAAGGTACCTCATTGATAAACGAAACAATATCTATAAGTAATTTAATCAACGGTATATATATTTTAAATATATCAACAAATGAAAAATCGGAGGCTCATAGGATAATAAAGCGTTAATAAATTTTATAAAAAGGCTTCATTTTTATTACCATTAGCTTCATAATTAGCATTGATATGTTTTTTATATTTAAAATAGTTTTGTTAAATTTCAATATAAATATCACGTATGTATTACTTAGGTTTTGATTTAGGAAGTTCTTCTATTAAAGTATCTATAGTTTGCTCTAAAACAGGGAAAAATATTCATACCCTAAATGAGCCATCTGATGAAATGCAAATTATTTCAAATCAAAATGATTGGGCAGAACAAGATCCTGATACTTGGTGGAGTCATATTTGTAATGGAACAAAAAGAGTTTTAAAAGAATCTAAAGTAAATAACAAAGAAATTATTTCTATTGGCATTTCTTATCAAATGCATGGTCTTGTTATTATAGATAAAAAAGGTAAATCACTAAGAAATTCTATTATTTGGTGTGATAGTAGAGCTGTAGATATTGGAAATAATGCATTTAATGATCTTGGAGCGGTAAAATGTTCTGAAAATTTATTAAACTCCCCAGGAAATTTCACAGCATCAAAACTAAAATGGGTAAAGGAAAACGAACCAGATATCTATAGAAAAATTTACAAATTTATGCTCCCCGGAGATTATATTGCATTTAAAATGAGTGATACAGTTACCAGCACTAGAAATGGGCTGTCAGAGGGAATATTATGGGATTACAAGGAAAACAAAGTAGCTAAATGGTTACTTAATTATTACCAAATTGATACGTCACTAATTCCAGATATTGTTGAGAATTTCACAAATCAAGGGGAGATAACTTCTAAGGCAGCGAAAGAAACTGGTCTTCTAGTTGGAACTCCAATAACATACAGAGCTGGTGATCAACCAAACAATGCATTGTCATTAAATGTTTTAAAAAATGGTGAAGTTGCAGCAACTGGTGGAACGTCAGGTGTTGTATACGCAGTTACCAATAAATTAAATTCCAAGGAGTCTACAAGAATTAATCATTTTGCTCATGTTAATTACTCAAATAAAAATCAATTAATAGGAAAACTATTATGTATAAATGGTGCTGGAATTATGTATAAATGGCTTAAAATAAATACATCTGCTACTTCATACCAGCAAATGAATAATTTAGCTGAGAAGATACCCATTGGATCAAATGGCTTAGTAGTTATTCCATTTGGAAATGGATCTGAGAGAATGTTTAATAACAAAAACATTGGGACACATTTTTTTAATTTAAACTTAAACCTTCACTCTGATAGTCATTTATACAGAGCAAGCTTAGAAGCTATTGCTTTTTCGTTTGTCTATGGTATTGAAATTATGAAAAATGACGGAACTGAAATCAATATTATAAAGGCTGGAAATGATAATTTATTTAGATCTGACATTTTCTCTAATACTGTGTCCACATTAATCAATCATGATATTGAAATTTACAACACTACAGGCTCTGTTGGAGCTGCTAGAGCTTCAGGTTTAATTGATGGTGATTTTGATAAATTTGGTGATTTTTTATCACAAAACAATCATGTTAAAACATACAAACCTAACAAAAAAAATAAGGAATATATCAAAGCATACAAGAACTGGAAAAACGAATTAAAAACATTATTAAATAAATAAATTATGATATTATTTGGAGATAAGGAATACTATAAAGGAATAGGGGAAATTAAGTATGAGGGAAAAAAATCTGATAACCCGTTGGCTTTTAAATACTATAACCCTAGTCAAATAGTAGCAGGAAAAACTATGAGTGAACATTTTAAATTTGCTGTTGCTTATTGGCACACGTTCTGTGGGGTTGGAGCTGATCCATTTGGGCCGGGAACTCAAAATTTTCCATGGGATCAATCTAATGATCCGATTCAAGCAGCTAAAGACAAAGCAGATGCAGCATTCGAGTTTATTACAAAAATGGGGTTTAATTATTTCTGTTTTCATGATTATGATTTAATTCAAGAAGCACCAAGTTTTTTAGAGTCTGAACAACGACTATCAACGATTGTAGAATACTTAAAAAACAAAAAAAACAAGTCTGGAGTTAAGCTTTTGTGGGGAACTTCAAATTGTTTTTCTAATCCACGCTATATGAATGGTGCGGCAACCAACCCAAATTTTGACGTTGTAGCAAGAGCTGGTGGTCAAGTAAAACTAGCACTGGACGCAACAATGGCTCTTGATGGAGAAAATTATGTTTTCTGGGGAGGTAGAGAAGGATATATGTCACTGTTAAATACTGATATGGGAAGAGAATTAGACCATATGGGACAATTTTTAACAATGGCTAGAGATTATGCTAGATCAAAAGGTTTTAAAGGAAATTTCTTTATAGAACCTAAACCAATGGAACCTATGAAACATCAATATGATTTTGATTCTGCAACAGCAATTGGGTTTCTAAAAGAGTACGGGCTAGAAAAAGACTTTAAAATGAATATTGAGGTAAACCATGCTACACTAGCTCAACACACAATGCAACATGAATTAGAAGTAGCTGCTAAAGCGGGAATGTTAGGGAGTATAGACGCTAATCGAG